>CALDZQ010000019.1 GCA_937944035.1 uncultured Neomegalonema sp.
GTGAAATAGGGCGTGTCTTCCAAGCCCGGTATCGGCGGCACGAAAGGCGAGGAGCCGGTGGAAATAACGATCCGCCGCGCCTCGATGGTTTTGCCGCCCGCCGTGACCGTTTGTGGCCCGGTGAAGCGCGCCGCGTCCTGAATGACGATGCAGCCCAAGCCCTCGAAGCGTTCAACGCTGTCATGCGGCTCGATTGTCGCGATCACCGATTTCACATGCGCGTTGACGGCGGCGAAATCCACCTCCGGCTCGTGAGCGGCAACCCCGAAAGGCACGCCCGTGCGGTGCGCGTGCGCGTGTTTGGCGGCGGCGAGCAAGGCTTTGGAAGGAACACAGCCGTAGTTCAGGCAATCGCCGCCCATCTTATGCTTTTCGATCAGGACAACAGAAGCCCCCATCTGCACCGCGCCCGCCGCAACCGACAAGCCGCCGGAACCTGCGCCGATGATGCACAAATCAACTTTCAATGTATCGGACATTACTGGCTCTCCTGGCCGGGAATTGGCTTGCCACGGATGGCTTTAATGATGATCGGCAGCAAGGCCAGGGCGACAAGGCCGACGAACGGACCCCAGACTTTCGGGTCAGCAAAGATGTTGAGGCTGATCTCCTGACCGCTGGCGAAAATCTCGCCCAGACCCGTGCCGACCGATGTGTAAACGGCGGAACCGGGCAAAATACCCAAGAACGTGGTCCAGACATAGGTGAACAATTTCACGCCGAAAAACGCGGGCAACAGGTTGGCGATGAAGAATGGAACCGCCGGAACCAGCCGCAGCAGGAACAGGAAACTCAGCTCGTTTTCCTGAAAGCCCTTCTCGAACTTGCCCATCCACGGCCCCGCTCGCTTTTTCAGCGTATCGCCGAGGCTGGTTTTCGCGGCCAGAAAGATGCACGCCGCGCCGATAGTGGCCGCTGTCACGGTGAAGATCGTGCCGGGGATCAGCCCGAACAAAAACCCGCCCGTCAGCGTCATCACACTCGCGCCGGGCAGCGAGAAAGCGACGACGGAGATATAAACGCCCATATAAGCCAACACCGCGAGCACGTAGTTATTGTCCCGCCACGCCAACAGCGCCTCGCGGTTATCGCGTAATGTATCGAAGCTGAGATAATCGCCGAGGAAGTAATATCCGGCAACCGCCCCCGCTCCGATCAGTGCGAGTGGCGCGTATTTGCCAAGTGACCCAGCTGCGGATGATTCTTGATGCTCTGTCATATCGACCATGATCTCCCCTCCTTTCAATCTATCGCAGAAATTTTCTGCTTACGGGGATAAATATGGTGGAAGATCATGGGGAAAGCCTCCCCCCTCACATCGGATTGATGCGCGCGTTACGGGGGCGTGACCTGCTGAAACAATCGGTCATTCAATGACATAAACGCTCATAAAGGGGCGCGGCTCAACGCTTGGTGCTGCGCCGTGCGATGCGCCGTTTCTCGCGGGCTTTGGACGTGGTTTTCTTGAATTTGCGCGGCCCCGTACCCCGCTTTTCGCTGACATTTCCGCGAGCGCCCCCTTCCAGCAAAGTGAAACGTAAGCCCCCCGTCAGCGGCACGGCCTCCTCCAGCCGCACGGTTACGGGCTGTCCGAGGCGGAAAATTTTGCCGCTGCGCCGGCCGATCAACGCGCCGCGATCTTCGTCGTGCTGATAATAATCGTCGCCGATGGAGGAAACGGGGACCAAGCCATCCGCGCCCGTCTCGTTGAGTTTGATGAACAGGCCGAAGCGCTGCACGCCCGAAACCGTCCCCTCAAACTCCGCCCCGATGCGGTCCTCCATATAGGCGGCGAGGTAGCGGTCGGTCGAATCACGCTCGGCCAGCATGGCGCGGCGCTCCATCTGCGAAATATGCGTCGCCGTCTCGCCCAGCGCCTCGGCTTCTTCCTTCGACAAGCCGTCTTTCTTGGGATTCGCACCAAGGCCCAGCGACGAAATCAGGGCGCGATGGACGATCAGGTCGGCATATCGGCGGATCGGCGAGGTGAAATGAGCGTAGCGGGCGAGATTCAGGCCGAAATGCCCCAAATTCTCCGGCCCGTAATAAGCCTGCATTTGCGCGCGCAGGATCGAGATATTCACCGTCTCCGTAAATTCCGTCTCCGCCGCCTGTTTGAGCGCGCGGTTGAGGGTGGCGGGGACGAGCCGCTGACCTTTGGGAAAGGCGATGCCGATGCTTTTCAACGTCTCGCGCAGCGCTTCAATCCGGTCTTCCTGCGGTGTTTCGTGAACGCGGTAGATCAGATCGCTGCGTTTTTCCTCCAGCGTTTCCGCCGCGCAGACATTGGCGAGGACCATGCACTCCTCGATCAGCTTATGCGCATCGAAGCGTTGACGGATGCGAATGGCTTCGACCGTGCCGTCCTCGCCCAACTGCACCCGGCGTTCGGGCAGTTCCAGCGCAAGAGGCTGACGCCGCTCCCGCGCATCGACCAGCGCGGCGTAGCAAGCGTAGAGGGGGGTGATGACGGCCTCGTGCAAGCTGTCATGCGCGCCTTCGTAATGGCCGTCAGCCATGCCTTGAGCGTCCTCATAGGCCAGCGATCCGGCGGAGCGCATGATGGCGCGAAAGAAACGATGATCGCGCTTGTGACCCGTCGCATCCAGTGTGATCTGCACGCCGATACAGGGACGATCAACGCCCTCATGCAGCGAGCAAAGATCGCCTGACAGCGAATCCGGCAGCATCGGCACGACACGGTCGGGGAAATAGCAGGAGTTCCCGCGACTGCGCGCCTCACGATCCAGCGCCGTGCCGGGGCGGACGTAATGGGCGACATCGGCAATCGCGATCCACAGGAGATGCCCGCCGGGATTGGCCGGATCGGGATCAGCCTCCGCGAATACCGCATCATCATGGTCGCGGGCGTCTTCGGGGTCGATGGTTACGAACGGCAGCTTACGAAGGTCTTCGCGGCCCTTGAGGTCGGTGACGGGTTCGGCTGAAGCGGCTTCGGCAAGCGCCTCCTCGCTGAATTCGGTTTCAATCCCATGCTCATGAATCGCGATCAGCGAGATTGAGCGCGGGGCCGAGACATCGCCCAAACGGTCGAGCACCTTGGCCGATGGCAAGCCGAAACGCGCGCCACCCATGACCTGCACTTCGACCAGTTCGCCATCCTGCGCGCCGTTCACATGCGCGGCCTCGACCTTGAACTCGCGGCTTTCCTTCTTGTTGACGGGCATAATCCGCCCGCCATCCTGAAAGCTGCGGAAAATACCAACCGCGCGCTGCACACTCGACAGCTTGCGGATCGGGGAAGCCTCATAATTGAAGCCCTCATCATCGCTCAACGGACGCAGTTTCGCGAGAACGCGGTTGCCGACGCCGAGGCTGACATCGCCCTTGCGCGGGGTGGCGAAAACGATTGTCGGCGGCGTGACGCCATCATGGGTCCACACATGCGGGGTCGCGATCAACTCGCCGTCTTTGCTCAGGCCCGTAATATCGACCACGCCGACAGGGGGCAGACGCTTGGGATCACCGGCAAAGCTGCGCCGCGCACCCCGCTCGATCAGCCCCTCATCGGCCAGTTCAGACAGCATTTGCTTGAGAGCGATCCGGTTCGCACCCTTGATCTTGAAGGCGCGCGCAATCTCGCGCTTGCCGACCTTGGCGGGGCTTTCACGGATAAAGGCGAGCACTTCATCTTTGCCCGGCATGTCATCGGCCATTCAATCACCAGCGGTTGTTTATTCCCTGTCGCGACCCCACTGACCGCGACCGTGCAAATTTTCCGCAGGTGTAACAGAACAAATCACGCTTTCCTAAAGCGGATTTGAGGGAGAGACGCGTGGCCGCGCCTCACTTCTTTTTCGCCAGCTTTTTCTCAATCAAATCAACTGCCATTTCCACGGTCACGTCTTCGGGCTTTGTGTCTTTCGGAATAGTCGCATTGACCTTGCCCCATTTCACATACGGCCCGAAACGCCCCTCCAGCACCTTCATCTCGCCGCCATCCTTGGGATGATCGCCCAATTCCTTGAGCGGCGGTTTGGCGGCGGCACGGCCACGACCCTTGCCGGGATTGGCGATCTTCTCGGCGATCAGATCGACCGCGCGGTTCAGGCCAACCTCGAACACATCCTGCCATTCGGGCATGTTCGCGTAGGTTTTGTTATGCTTCACATATGCGCCATAGGGACCGATAGCGGCGGTAATCGGCTCGTTATCCTCAGGGTGTTTACCCACTTCACGCGGCAGGGACAGCAGCTTCATCGCCAGATCAAACGTCATCGTGTCGGGCGTGACGCCATTGGGCAGCGACGCGCGCGGCGGCTTGGTCATCTTGGCCTTTGTCTTGCCCTTGGCCTCCTTCTCGACCTCCGGCTCACCCAGCTGGATATACGGGCCAAAGCGCCCGGTCCGCAGATTGACGGGCTTGCCGGTGTCAGGATCGATGCCGAGTTCAATATCGACATTCTCCGCCGCCTGCTTCTCGGCTTCCTCGTTGGTGAGGCCGAAGGGGCGGGTGAATTTGCAATCGGGGTGGTTTGAACAGCCGATGAACGCGCCGAACTTGCCGGTCTTGATCGACAGCATCCCGCCCTCGCGGCCATCCTTGCCGCACACCTGACAGGCGCGCGGATTGCTGCCATCACCGCGATCAGGAAACACATGATCGCCCATCGCGTCGTTGATGGTGTCCAGCACCTCACGCACACGCAGTTCCTTCGTGCCTTCGACGGCGGCGGAGAAATCTTTCCAGAATTTCGACAGCAGGTTCTTGTACTCGGCATTCCCCGCCGAAATCGCGTCGAGTTCCTCTTCGAGGTCAGCGGTGAAATCGTATTCGACATAGCGCGGGAAATAGTTCTCAAGGAACGCCGTCACCAACCGCCCTTTATCCTCAGCGGTCAGGCGATTGCCCTCTTTCGTCACATAGCCGCGATCCTGAATCACCGAGATGATGGACGCATAGGTGGACGGGCGGCCGATGCCCAATTCTTCCATCCGCTTGACAAGGCTGGCCTCGGTAAAGCGCGGCGGCGGCTGGGTAAAGTGCTGCGAGCCAAGCGTGCTTTTGTCATCCGACACCAGCGCTTTCAGCTTCGTCTTGCCTTTTTTGCCGTCTGACGCGCCGTCTTTTTTATCGGCATCATCGGCTTTTGCGGATTTTTTGAACTCGGCTTCGATGCCGCCGGATTTCTTCTTCAGCGCATCATTCGCCGCCATCGCGGGCAGGATGCGCGCATCCTCATCCTCGGCATCGTCCTTGCCTTCCTCGTACACCTTGAGGAAGCCGTCAAATTTCACCACTTGCCCCGTCGCCCGCATCCCGACTTTATCGTCAGCGCTGGCAATCTCGACCGTGGTGCGCTCAAGGCGGGCGGATTCCATCTGGCTGGCAATCGTGCGTTTCCAGATCAGATCATACAGCCGCGCCTCTTCACCGCTGAGTTTCAGCTTATCGGGCGCGTTGTTGAAATCGGTCGGACGCACACATTCGTGGGCCTCCTGCGCGTTTTTCGCCTTGGATTTATAGACGCGGGCTTTGTCAGGCACATAAGATTTGTCGTAACGCGAGGCGATCACTTCTCGCGCCTGCGTCACCGCTTCGGGCGTCATGTCCAGACCATCGGTCCGCATATAGGTGATGTGGCCCTGCTCATAGAGCGTCTGCGCCGTGCGCATCGCCTGGCTCGCACCCATTCCCAGCTTACGGCTGGCTTCCTGTTGCAGGGTCGAGGTCATAAAGGGCGGCGAAGGATTGCGTGTGGCGGGTTTGGCCTCGACGGTGGCAACCTTAAACTCCCGCGCCGCAATCATCGACACCGCTTCCTGCGCGGCGGCCTCGTCGGCCAGATCATAGCGGTCGAGTTTTTTGCCGTTCAGCGTGGTCAGGCGACCCTCGAACCCGTCGCCTTTCGGCGTCGCGAATGCCGTTTTGACAGACCAGTATTCGCGCGGCTGGAAACGCTCGATCTCGGTCTCACGCTCGCATACAAGCCGCAGCGCAACCGACTGCACCCGCCCTGCCGAACGCGAACCGGGCAGTTTGCGCCACAGCACAGGCGATAGATTGAACCCCACCAGATAATCCAGCGCGCGGCGCGCCAGATACGCCTCAACCAGCGGCATATCCACATCGCGCGGGTTCTTCATCGCCTCCAGCACGGCGGTTTTGGTGATCGCGTTAAAAACCACCCGCTCGACGGGGACATCTTTTTTCAGGCTGCGCCGCTTGCGCAATGCCTCCAGCAGATGCCACGAGATCGCCTCGCCCTCCCTGTCGGGGTCGGTCGCGAGGATCAGTTTATCCGTGCCTTTGACCGCATCGGCGATGGTTTTCAGCTGCTTGCGGGAGCGTTCATCGCCCGTCTCCCACTTCATCTCGAAATCATTGTCAGGCAGGACCGATCCGTCTTTCGAGGGCAAGTCACGCACATGGCCGTAGGAGGCATAGACTTCAAAGCCCTTGCCGAGATATTTCTCAATCGTCTTCGCCTTGGCCGGCGATTCCACGATGACAACGGTCATGGGCTTAGTCCCTTTCAACGATACACTGGACGGCGGCGATACATGGGGGAAGCGCCCCGGCAAGTCAACGCGCGTCAATGTCAATCGTTGTGCATTGTCACGGTTAATCGATGCTTACAACCCTGAACCAATGCGTAAGGTTCCGTTTAAAGATCGAGCAAAGACACACCGCCACCCGGCTCCCGCCGCAATCGGCCCGCGAGATCAAGTTCAAGCAGAATCAAGGCGACCAGCCCGGCAGACGCCCCCGAACGGCGGATCAATTCATCCACAGGAACAGGATGAAGGCCCAGCAGTTCCGTTACCGATTGCCGCAGCACCTCATCGGCGGCATCCAGCGGCGCTTGCCAGCTTTCGTCGTCATCCAGTTCGGTGAAATTCGGCTCGACCCGCATATGCGCCAGCGCCTCCAGCACATCCGCCACCCCGCGCACCAGCGTCGCCCCGTCGCGGATCAGCAGATTGCAGCCGCCCGAACGCGGGTCCAGCGGCGAGCCGGGAACCGCCATCACATCACGCCCCTGCTCACCCGCATAGCGCGCCGTGATGAGCGAGCCGGACCGCTCGGCCCCTTCGGCCACGATGATCCCCCGCGAAAGACCGGAGACGATGCGGTTGCGGCGCGGAAAATCCTGTGCGCGGCCCTGATAGCTCATCGGGCGCTCGGACAGAATCGCGCCCTTGGCACGGATTTCGTCATATAAATCAGCATTCTGCGGCGGCCACAGGCTGTCCACGCCCCCCGCCAGCACAGCAACAGTCCCCGTCGCCAATGACCCGCGATGCGCCGCCGCATCCACACCGCGCGCAAGGCCCGACGCAATCGTATACCCCGCCGCCCCAAGATCGCGCGCCAGCGTCTCGGTGAATTTCAGGCCCAGCGCCGACGCATTGCGCGCGCCCACAATCCCGACCGTTTCAGGCCGCGCGGTTCCCGCATCACCCAAGCACCATAGCAGGGGCGGCGCGGCCTCCAGCATCGACAGATTGAGCGGATAATCCGGCGCGCCCAATGCCAGCATCTGCGCGCCGGCCTCCATTGCGGCGGCGTATTCTTTCTCCACCGCACCAATATCGGCTAATCGAATGCTGCGCTTCGCCCCACCCTTCGCCGCCAAATCCGGTAAAGCCTCCAGCGCCGACGCCGCGCTTTCATACCGGCGCATCAACTCGGCAAATGTCACAGGGCCGACCCGCTCGGATCGGGCGAGCCGCAGCCATGCAAGCTGTCCGGCCTCGTCCGTTGGCGCGCGTGAAGACGGGAACGCGGTCACTTTTTAGAGCCGAACGAAATTTTTCCCTCGGTCCCGGCGCGCAAGCGGCCGATATTCTGATGATGCCGCCCGATAAGCAACCCGACCAGCGCCGTTACCGCCAGCAGCGCTATCGCGCCCGCCGATGCGCTCACCATATAAACGCCCAGCGCCACAAGGGAGGCGACCAGCGCGGCCAGCGAGGAGTATTTGCTGACAAACGCCACGGCCAGCCACGTCACCGCAAACGCCAGAAACGCAGGCCAATGCAAGGCCAGCAGCGCGCCCAGAAACGTCGCAACACCCTTGCCCCCCTTGAAACCGAGCCAGACGGGAAAGCAATGCCCTAAAAACGCGCCCAACCCCGCTACCGCCGCCGCATCCGGCCCGAAGCGCGCGGCGATCAGCACCGCGATCACGCCCTTCAGCGCGTCGAGCAACAGCGTCAGCGCAGCGGCAAGCTTATTGCCCGTGCGCAAAACATTGGTCGCCCCGATATTGCCGGAACCGATGCTGCGCAAATCCCCCAGCCCGAACATCCGGGCGAGAATTACGCCAAAAGAGATTGAACCGAGCAGGTATCCGGCAACAAGAGCGATTAATAATGTCATTATTTCACTATCCACACCCGGCACAGCGTTTCAATCCCGGATTTCCTCACCGCGCAACCGCTTGTAATATGAAAGCACCTGCGCCGCGCGCAATGCGGCATGAAATGCTGCTTTGCAGACGCGGAGCCTGTGAAAATTGGATTGGCTTTCGGTGTTTGACAGACCCCGGATCAAGTCCGGGGCAGGAATAAACCCAAAAGCATTTCACCGTTTCTGTGCCACCTCACCCGAACACCCGCTCACCACCAACCCACGTGCCCAGCACACGGCCCTGAACCAACCGCTCATGGAAAGGCGAGTTCTTCGATTTCGACAGCAGCGCCTTGCGATCCACCCGCCACGGCGTGTGCGGATCAAACAACACCAGATCCGCCAGCGCCCCTTTGCCCAAATGCCCCGCATCCAGCCCCGCGAGCCGGGCGGGCGCAAGCGACAGTCGCTCGAACAGGCTGGTCAGCGCAATTCCCGCACGGTGGTGCAAATCGAGCGAGACGGGCAAAATCGTCTCCAACCCCACCCCGCCGGACGCGGCCTGCGCATAGGGCAACCGCTTGCTTTCCTCGTCCTGCGGACGGTGGGCGGAAGTGATGACATCGATCGTCCCGTCCGCCAGCGCCTCCTCCATCGCCTGACGGTCATCCTCATGCCTCAGGGGCGGAGAAACCTTGGAAAAAGTGCGGAAATCTGCGATGTCCAGCTCGTTCAGCGCGAAATGCGGTACGGAAATATCGCAGGTCACAGGCAGGCCCGCCTCCTTGGCACGGCGGATAATCGCAAGGCTTTCAGCGGTGGAAATTTGGCTGGCGTGATAACGCGTCCCCGCCAGCGCGGCGATGCGAATATCCCGCGTCAGCATAATCGCCTCCGCCTCCGCAGGAACCGTCGGCAACCCGCGCAGCGAGGCGAAAATCCCCTCGGTCGCACAGCCCAAAGCGCTGAAATGCGGCTCCTGCGGGTGATGACAGACCAACGCCCCGACCGAGCGCGCGTATTCGAGGCAGCGGCGGAATACCACAGGATCAGCCACCGCCGTATCGCCATCACTCAACGCAACCGCCCCCGCGTCCAGCAAAAAGCGGTGTTCCGTCATCTCGCGGCCCAGCATCCCCTTGGTCAGCGCCGCCTTGGGATGCACCCGCACCTTGCAGGCATCGCGCGCACGGCGGTGGATGAATTCCAGCGTCGCGGGGTCATCAATCGGCGGGGTGGTATCGGGCTGGGTGACAATCGTCGTCACACCACCAGCCGCCGCCGCCATGCCCGCAGAGCCGAAGCTCTCCTTATGGCGCGCGCCCGGTTCGCCGATCATCACGTCGAAATCAACAATCCCGGGGGCCAGCACTTTGCCGCCGCAATCAACAATCTCTGCCCCCTCCGGCACTCCGCCGGAGAAAACATCGGGGCCGGATGCAACGATCCGATCCCCTTCAATCAGCAATCCCCCCGCACCGTCAAATCCGGTGGCGGGGTCAATCAGGCGGGCATTTGTCAGGGCGAGTCTTTTCATGCGCCCTTGCTTATACCCTTTTGCCGCTTTGGTGAATCTCGATTCACGCGCCGCATCACAGGAAAAGCAGCCGCAATATACTCGGCACAACGATTGATTATGCGTCCTACAAAAATTTATCAGCAATAAACCGCCTTTAAGCCTTTGCGGAGAAACACGCGGGGAGAAAAACGGTGGCAGATTATACGACAGACCATAACGGTCACGATCACAGCCCCGACCCCTCCAGCGAGGCTTCCGGCCTGATTGGAACCTACGCCGATAACGGCAGACCGATCTGGCCCGCCTATCAAGCCGCCAGTTACATCGCCCGCGCGAGCCATAGCTGGGCCAATAACGAGACAGATCTCGTCGTCGATTACAGCTTTTCAGATGATACAAATATCGGCGCGGGGTTTGAGGTATTCGATCCCGCCAGTCAGGATTGGGCGCGTTACGTTCTTGATCGTTATGCCGAGGTTTCCGGCATGACATTTAACGAAGTTGGCCCGATAGCGGATGCTGACATCACCTTTAAATTCCAAGAAAACACCACAAACGGCGGCGGATACTGGGGCGGCGGCGGCGTGGTTGTCGGTCATGTTGCGTGGGAACCTGAAACCACCCCCGGAACTTACGCCATGCGTTTGTTAATGCACGAAGCCGGGCACGCTGTGGGCCTGTCTCACCCCGGTCCTTATAATGGTGGTGAATCTACCTACGCCGACGACGCCATTCACTGGGGTGACAGCAGGCAGTTCACGAACCTTTCCTACTGGAGCGAAGAGGAAACCGGCGCTTCCTTCGGCCATATGTCGACGCTTGGCCTGCACGACATTCTCGCCACCCAAATCGAATACGGCATCAACTGGGATACCCGAACCGGGGATGATGTCTATGGCTGGAACGCCACAACGGGCCTCGAAAGCTATGATTTCAGCTATCGCAAAGACATGGCGTTTTCGATATGGGACGGCGCGGGCGAGGATACGCTCGATTTTTCCGGCTCACTCACCGCGACCGAACTTGATCTGCGCGACGGGGCGTTCAGTTCGACCAACGGGCAGATATATAACGTCTCCATCGCCTATGGCGCGGTTATCGAGAACGGTATCGGCAGCGATCAAGACGACATTATCATCGGCAATGGTACGTCAAACACCCTTACGGGCGGCTCCGGCGACGATGTGATAAGCGGCGGCGAAAGTGCGGCCCCTGTCGCCAGCGCCGACCCGCGCCATTTCACAGGTATTGAAATCAACGCGGCCCCGCTGACCAGAGACGAATATCTCGCCGCCACAGATGTTGATGCGCTTTCCGGTGAGGCGTTCACCTTCGAGATGATGGTCGATCTGATCCGCAACCCCAGCTACATGATCGCGCTCGCCTCCTACGCTGTTCCGGGCAACAGCAACGAGTTTATGATTCAAGGCTTCAACGCGGGCACAATCAGTATTTATATCGACGGCATCGCGTATGACACGGGCATTGCCACCGCAACCCTGCTGGATGGCCAGCCGCACCGCCTGTCGATCTCATGGGACAGCGCAAGCGGCGCACTGGAAACCTATATTGACGGCGTTTCCCTCGACAGCGGTGTTCACCAGCAGGGGATCACGCTTGGAGCGGGCGGCACGCTGATCTTCGGTCAGGAACAAGACAGTGTCGGCGGCCATTTCGCGACCAGCCAGATTTTACCCGGCACAGTGGGCGACATTCGCATTTTCGACACGGTCCAGTCCGCAGGGCATATCGCGGAGCACGCGTTCAGCGCGCCGGATACCGCAGACCTCGCCCATCACTGGCAAGTCGCCACGGATGGGACAATCACGGACAGTGCAGGCGGCAAGACGCTTGCCTTAACGGGCGGAACCGTCCGCGACACCGCGCCAATTCCCGATCTGACGCCAGATAATGACCACCTGTCCGGCGGTTTCGGCAATGACCGGATCGACGGCGGCTGGGGCGATGACTATCTTGATGGCGAGGCGGGAAACGATACGCTCAAAGGCGGCTCCGGCGATGACACGCTGATCGGGGGCGCGGGACAAGCAGCTTTCAATCCCACGGGAACGATCACATTGACCGACGTGTTCCGTGACCGCATGAGCGTTAGCCAAAGCAGCACATATCAAAACAATGATGGCGTATACGGGGGCCAACTGATCCTCGATAATGACAATGGCACTTACAACCATACATACGGTGTCAATGCCTGGGTCGAGCTGGATATGGGCGGCACGTATTCGGTCGAATCGATCGTCCTCGTGAACCGCGATAGCTGGGGAGCACGTCTGAATGGTGCTGTCGTAACCGTGCTTGATTCCGCTGGCGCTGTACTCCAGACATTTGATCCCGTCGCGGGTGCGTTCAACGGGCAAGTCATCACCTACACGCCTGATATGCCTTTATTGGCAGCGGCGATCCGCATCGACAATGCGGATGATTTTCTTCACCTTGGCGAGCTTGACGTGATCGGCAGCCTCTCGGATGCCGCATCATATGATGGCACGAACCGTCTCTATGGCGAGCGGGGCGATGACAGCCTGCTCGGCGGCGCGGGCCACGACGTGCTGGACGGGGGCGCGGATGCGGATGTTCTTGACGGCCGCGAAGGCGATGACACCCTCTTCGGACGCAGCGGCGACGACATCATCGAAGGCCGCGAGGGCGATGATGTCATCAGTGGCGGGACGGGCGATGACCACATCGCCGGAGACATCGGCGATGATCTGCTGCGCGGGGATGCCGGATTCGATTGGATAACCGGAGACGCGGGTGCGGACAGGCTGCGCGGCGGCACGGGCGATGACACGCTGATGGGTGGCCATGATTCCGACGATCTGCGCGGGCAAGGCGGCACGGACCGTATCCTCGGTCAGAGCGGTGATGATATGCTGTTTGGCGGCGGCGGCGATGACATGCTCAACGGCGGTAGCGGCAATGACACGCTGCTGGGCCAACAAGGGCAAGACTTCCTGCATGGCAGCTTGGGTAACGACAGCCTTTCCGGCGGGACGGGGGAAGACTATATCAACGGCGGCGACGGGGACGATATATTGACGGGTGGCGCGGATACGGACCGTTTTGTGTTCAAGGACAATCATGGCGCGGATCAAATCACCGATTTCCGGCACGGCACAGACCGCCTCGAACTCGATGATGCGCTGTTGGCGGGAAGCTTGGATGCGGCGGGTGTTGTAAGCGCCTATGCGTCAGAAATCGCGGGTGGAATCCGCTTCGATTTCGGCAATGGTAACAGCATCGATCTGACGGGCGGGGATTTGACGATGATAACGGATGACATCGTGATTTTTTAGAGCGATTACAAGGGCAATGGGTTCATTGCCCGACTCGGAAAACGCGCTGATACAAGAAGTTAGAGCATCCTGAACGATCCTTATATCGTTCAGGATGCTCTAACCCCCCAGGAACAACGCTCCCACATTGGGGTTGGCCAGTAGTTCGTCGCCCGCTCCGGCAATCGCAACCTCGCCCGAAACCAGCACATAGCCAATATCGGCGAACTCCAGCCCCTTTTTCGCGTTCTGCTCGACCATGATAATGGTCTTGCCGTCGCGGTGTTGCAGGTCGTGCAGAATCTCGAACACCATATCGATAAAGCGCGGCTCCAGTCCGATCGACGGCTCGTCTACCAGCAGAACCTCAGGGTTCATCACCAGCGCCCGGCTGATCTCCAGCAGCCGCCGCTCACCCCCCGACAGCACTTTCGCGAGGTGCTTACGGCGCGCTGCAAGGCGGGGGTATTTGTCGAAAACCATCTCGGCGGCCTTCTTCGCCTCCACCGGCTGGTCCTTCAAGAACCCGCCCATCCACAGGTTTTCCTCAACCGTCATGCCCGGAAACACTGATTTATCCTGCAAGATATAAGCGATCCCCGCTTCCGACAGTTTTTCGCTCGGCGTCAGGGCGGTGACATCGCGCTTGTCGGGTCCGTCACCGATGCGAATTTTGCCGGAGAAGATGTTCGTGAACCCGAAAATCGAGTGCAGTACGGTGGATTTACCCGCTCCGTTCGGCCCGATCAGGCACAGCGATTGCCCCTTGCCCACGCGCAGGTCCACATCATGCAAGATCTCCATCTTGCCATAGCCAGCCCGCAAATTCTCAATCGAAACAAAGGCATCACCGCCCACAAGCGCAGCCAGTTTGTCCGGCGTGGTCCCTTCGGCAATCGCCGCAACCTGCCGCGTGACCTCCTCGACCGAGATGACAGTCTCGACACCGCCGGAGCCATAG
The DNA here is from genome assembly GCA_937944035.1 of uncultured Neomegalonema sp. Lineage (GTDB taxonomy): Bacteria > Pseudomonadota > Alphaproteobacteria > Rhodobacterales > Rhodobacteraceae > JAHDDY01. The sequence goes on from CALDZQ010000019.1 coordinate 14,094, forward strand.
CCGCTGACGCCCTTTTTGCTCTCATCGCTCATCAGTGCGCTCCCAGATAGGCATCGACGACCCGTTGGTCATTCTGGATTTGGTCCGGCGTGCCGGAGGCCAGCATCTGACCGTGGGCGAGGCAGTAAATCTTGTCCGCCATGTTCATAATCACGCGCATATTGTGCTCGATGATGAACAATGTGATCCCGAATTCTGTATTCGCCCGCTTCAGCCGCTCGATCAGGCCGTTGATAAGCGTCGGATTGATCCCCGCCGTCGGCTCGTCCAGCAACAGCACAGTTGGTTCGTTCATCAACGCCATCGCAAATTCCAACAGCTTTTGCTGCCCGAAGGACAGCGAGCCGGACCGCAGATACCGCTTCTCATACAGCCCGACAAAATCGAGCATCTGCTCGGCCTTGTCCCGATCCGCGCGCGAGTTCTTGGCGAACGCATCCCAAAAGCTCATCTTGCGGTGGGGCAGGGAGATCAGCATGTTCTCGACGCAGTTCATCTCGCCATAGATGCGGGTTTGCTGGAACGTGCGCAGCATCCCCAGCCGTGCGATCTGCTGCACGGGCAGCTTTGAAATTTCGGCCCCCTCGTATTTGATCGAGCCGTTATCGATGGGGTGATAGCCGACGATGGAGTTGAACAATGTCGTCTTACCGGACCCGTTCGGCCCGATCAGGCCGGTAATCCCGCCCTTCTCGACATTCATCGAAATATCCGTATTCGCTTTGACACCGCCATAAGATTTGGAGACGCCGCTCACTTCGATAATGCTCATTGTGCCGCCTCCGCGTGGGGTCCGATATGGCTGCCCGTTCCGGTCAATGCCTGATCCAGATAAGCAAGCGGACGCCACAGCATGTAAAGAATCCGTCCATCTTCGGGGTAGATCACATAAGTCTGACCGTTGCGCGCCCAAGTCTCGCTATTGGCCGCTCTGAAACCCAGATAGCTGCCAAAATACACGATGATGAGGCCGAGGATGATGCGCTTCATTCCGCTGGCTCCGCGATAATATCTTTGGATTCAACCTTCTCACCAAACCATTCCGGCTTGATCCGCTTGATCCAACCCATCAACCCGTCCTGGAAATAGACGACCGTGATGACGATCAACGCGCCCAGTGCCACCCACTGCCAACCGAGCAGATAGTTCCACGTCACTTCCTTGACGACATGGAACAGGATCGCGCCGATCACCGGCCCCCACAACGTCCCCTTGCCACCCAGCAGTACACAGACGACCATAAAGATACCGAGGTTGATGGTTTGATATGCCGTCTCAAGCGGCTCAAAGTGGATCAGCTGAAAACCCGAAACCGCGCCCGCCAGCCCGACGAAAAACGCCGCGATCGACCACGTCACCAGCTTGTAGTGCAGCGTATGAATGCCCATCGCCTCGGCCTTTTCCTCATCATCGCGGATCGCGTTGATGGCGGCGGCAAAGCGCGTTGTGTAGAGCCAGCGCAGGAAGATGAACAACACGACGCCGACGGCTGCGAAAGTGTAGTAGAAGAAGAATTTCCCCGTCTCGAAATCACCGGGATAAACGGGCAGAGCGATGCCTTGACCGCCGCCAACCCACTCCCAGTTCGACACCAGCTCGCCAGCGGCAATCGCCACACCCAGCGTGCCTATGGCGAAATACGGTCCGCGAAAGCTGAACAGCAGCATACCGAACAGATAAGCCATTCCCGCACAGAACAGACCGGCCGCAATCGTCCCAAGCGTGAAGCCGCTGAAATACTGGAAGTTGGTGAATTTGTAGATCCCACCCCCCGAAGCATCAGTGTATTCGCCCACGTTATAGACCATCGCGATCGCGACCACGGCGGCAACATACATGCCCGTTCCGTAGAACAGGATATTCCCCAACGAATTATACCCCATCTGCCCGCCGGTCATATCCCAAGTCAGCGCGAGGATAATCATCAGCCACAGCGTCGCCAGCTGCGTTTTGAACGCGGGAAACAGGAAAGGCGCGGCGATAATAAGCGCCAGCAGCGCGATGTAGAAGATCGGTTTTAAAACACGCATATCCGTTTTCCCCTACTGCAAGACTTGGCGGTTGCGGCGTTGTTGCAGCAAGCGGATGAACAGCACGAGGATCAACAGCAGCACCGCAATCGCTTGCTGATAGCCGATGCCAAAGATGTGGCTGCCATATTGCTCCAGCGCCCCGATGCCCAGACCCGCCGCGATAACGCCGGGCAAGTTACCCAACCCTGCGGCTGTCACGATCACGAACGCGCGGACTGAATAGGTGATGCCGTAGAAGGGCTGGATCACCCAAGCCATCACAATAATCGCCCCGGCCGCTCCACATATTGCGGCGTTCAGCGAGAACGTGAAGGAGTACACTTTGTCGGTATCAATGCCCAGCACACGGGCCGCGCGGGCATCCTGCGCCGTCGCGCGGATCGCCTGACCCATGCGCGAGCGCTTCATAAACAGGATCACCCCGAACGCCATCCCCAGCGCCATCCCCATGCCCAGCAACTGCGCAATCGGCAGGTTGATGAGGCCGTCGGCAAATTCGATGGTGTCATAATCAAGCTGAATGCTCTGCGTATCCGACCCGAACATCAGGTTCATCAACTGCGCGAACATGATGGCCAGCCCGAATGTTGCCAGCAATGAGGTGAACAGATCACGCTCGATCACCCGTTTAATGACAAGCTTATACGTCAGCCACCCGATCCCCCACATCACGATAAACGCGATGGGTATCCCCAGCAGCGGTGGCAAACCCATATTGGCGAGATACCAGGCGATATAGCCGCCCGCGATCACGAAATCCCCTTGCGCGAGATTTTTGACGTTCATCACGCCCCAAACCAGTGCCAGACCATAAGCGGCCAGCGCAAACAACGCGCCGATCATAATACCGTCGATAATGATCTTGAGATTGACGATCGGGTACTCGATCAGCAACCCGATATTGCTCATGATCTGATCCATGCGATCAGGTTCCTCTCGAATGTGGGAGTGTGCTGCGATGGCGGTTGATCGCGTTGCCTTCGCCCGCCCGAAACGGGCGGTACAGGAGATGTAAAAGCACATAAACGCGTGAAGAAACAAAAGGCCGGTGCTCTGCTGCATCCGGCCTGATGTCATTCAATGGCTGGGCTTAGTTACGTGGCCAGTTCAGCTTGTGCGAAGCGAACTCGGACGGGGCAACCACATTGTAGCTGCCGTCCTGAATCTGGCGCAGAACCATTGGTTTCGCGATGTTATTGCCATTTTCCGAGAACTTGATCTGACCGTAGAATGTCGCCAGATCAGTTTCTGAAATCGCATTACGAACCGCATCTTTGTCGAGGCTATTCGCCCGCTCAAACGCATCCTTGAACACGTAAACCGCCGCCGAAGCCTGTGCGACCTGATAGGGAACGGTCTTGTTTGTGTATTCAGGGAACGCGGCCTTGAATTCCTGCTCGTAATTCGCGGCGCTGCCGAAGATCGGATCTTCATAAGTCAGTGTCTCGGCCCATTGGGTCGAGCAGAGAATGTCATTTGCA
>CALDZQ010000020.1 GCA_937944035.1 uncultured Neomegalonema sp.
ACCACGCATCCGGTGTTTGCCCGTGAAGGCTACGCCTGCATCCGCGTTGACATTGCCGGAACCGGCGACTCCGACGGCATTTTTGACGACGAATATTCCGAGCAGGAGCTAAGCGACGGCGAAGCGGTTCTCGCATGGGTCACAGACCAAGACTGGTGCGATGGAAATATCGGGATGATCGGGATCAGCTGGGGCGGTTTCAACGGGTTGCAGCTGGCCTTCCGACGTCCGTCCGCCCTAAAATCCATCGTCACGGTATGCTCGACGGTGGATCGTTATGCGGACGATATTCACTATATGGGCGGCGCGTTGCTGACGGATAATTTCAACTGGTCGGGCCAGATGCACGCCTACCAAACCCGTCCGCCGGACCCTGCCCTGCGCGAAGATTGGCGCGAGCGGTGGCTTGAGCGGATTGAGACGCTGCCGTTTTGCGCCGTTGACTGGCTGCACCACCCCGCCCGTGACGCGTTCTGGAAACACGGCTCGATCTGCGAGGATTGGAACGCGATTGAGGCGGCGACTCTGGCCATTGGCGGCTGGACCGACGCCTATCTCAACGCGCCCTCAGCGCTGGCGGCTAATCTCAGCGCGCCCGTCAAAGCGTTGGTCGGGCCGTGGGAGCATAAGTATCCCCACATCGCCCGCACCAATCCGGCGGATTTCCACGGCGAGGTGCTGCGCTGGTTTGACCGCTGGCTGAAAGGCATCGACAATGATGCCGAAGCGCTGCCCGATTACCGCGCCTACATGCTCGATTTCGACCCGCCCTCCGCCAATTACCGCCAAAGGCCGGGCCGCTGGGTGGCCGAGGCAAACTGGCCCTCACCCAACGTCAAACCCGTCACACTGCACCTGAATGGCAAGACGCTTTCGGACGCGGCGGGCATTGGAAAAAGCACCGTTCACTCGCCGCAAACTGTCGGCGCGGCATCCGCCTATTTTTGTGTAGGAATGCGGATTGAGAACGAGTTGGCCACCGATCAGGCGGTCGATGACGCCCACTCCACCTGCTTCGACACCGCGCCGCTTGAGGCGGATATGGAACTGCTGGGGCGGGCGGAGGCAACGCTTTCCTTCTCGGTCGACAAGCCCGTCGCTCAGGTTTGCCTGCGTCTTTGTGAGGTTGCGCCGGATGGCACGTCGGTCCGGATCAGCTACCGCCCCTTCAACCTGACCCACCACGACAGCCACGAGACACCCGCACCGTTGGAGCCGGGCAAACGCTATACCGCCCGCGTCCCGCTAAACGAATGCGGCTATCGGGTTGCGGCCGGGCACAGGCTGCGGTTGGCAATCTCAACAGGCTACTGGCCCGTCACCTGGCCCTCACCGGAGGCCGCAACGGTGACATTGCACGAGGACGGCTGCACCCTGACGCTGCCCGTGCGCACGGTCACGACGGAGATTGACGCCCGGCCCCCTGCTCCGCCGCGAGACTACCCGAAGCGCGAGGCCAAGATCCTGCGCAAACCGGACAGCCGCACGGACCGCCGCGTTGAGGCGGACGGCACTTTGGTGCTGGAAACATTCGATGATTTCGGCAAAGCCGAAGACCTGACCCACGGCATGATCGACGGCTCGACCGTCAGTCAGCGCTTCTCGATCCACCCCGATGATCCGCTCAGCGCGGATCACTGGTCGCAATGGGAATTCACGTTCGAGCGTATCGGCTGGTCAACCCGTATCGTCACCGAAAACCGCATGACCGCCACCGCGACCCACTTTGCGCTGTGGCGCAAAACCACCGCGTATGAGGGGGACAAGATCGTCGCTGAACGGGAGTTGAGTGAAGAGTTGCCGCGCGGACTGCATTGAGCATTTCCGGGTCACAAAGCCGAAAGGCTTCTCTCGAAACCGCTCAAGGCGAACAGCCCACGCCGCGACTTATCTTAACGGCCTTTTGGTACTGAATCTTGAAAAATTCCTTTCCCGCACTCCGATACGGGAAAGGGAAAAATGGTAACGGTCAGTATTAAGGCCGTTGGTATTACTGTGCGAAAGGAACAGGTTCAGGGCAACGGCCTGCGGCCATGCATGCCTTGATCTTGCTTTCGACCTGCCCGCCCGGATCATCGAAAATATCGCCGGGACACGCGCCGGAGACGTATTCCAATGTCAGATCAGGCAGTTGCCTCAGTGCGACGATGCCGGAGGTTCCGCTTGATGGAAACCCGCCGCACCACGGTCCGGCACAGGTCACGCGAACCCAGATATTGTGGTTAATCGGGCTGTCCCCTTGCGGACCAAGCACCTTGCCCTGAAAGTTATAAACCGCGCGCAGGTTCGACGTGTCGATGTTGCCCTGATTGAACCCGCCCGCACTTGGCACGGCAGGCAGAGGTGACAGCGCGGTGAGTGTGCCTTTGCCGATGTAATACGTATCAGGAGAATCCGCCCAGACGTTAAAACTGCGCTCGACCGAGGGCCGGATGCAACTCAGCGCGAAAGCGTTTGTCGCGATAACCATGCCCGTTGCCGCGATACCAACCATTTTCAGGAACTTGTTCTTCATCTCAACTCTCCGCTTCAATAAATACTCTGCGAACGTGTCTAACCAAATGCGCAGAAGAAACTGTGACTGGCATCACCAGACCGGAAAAGGTTAACAACCTATCCCGATTTAACAAGCGATGATTACGCGTAGAGGCAGAGTAGCCTCACGGCCATGTCGCGACAGGGGGCATCGACATCAGCACGGCTTCGATGTTGTGGCCCGTCTCCAGCCCGAATTTCGTGCCCCGGTCATAGACGAGGTTGAACTCAGCATAATAGCCGCGCCGGACAAGCTGATGCGCGCGGTCGGCTTCGGTCCAGGGCGTGTGCATGTGTTTTTCGATCAGGGGCGGATGCGCGGCGAGGAAGGCGCTTCCGACATCGCTGGTCAGGGCGAAATCGGCCTCCCAGTCGCCGGTATTGTGGTCGTCATAGAAAATCCCGCCCACACCGCGCGCGAAATTGCGGTGTTTAATCATAAAATACTCATCCGCCCATTCTTTGTAGCGGGGGTAGTAAGCGGGATCGTGTTTGTCACAGGCCGCTTTGTATGCGTCATGGAAAAACGCCGTGTCACTGTCATCGGGAACCATCGGGTTGAGGTCGCCCCCGCCGCCGAACCACCACGCGGACGGGGTCCAGAAATGGCGGGTGTTCATATGCACCGCCGGCACTTTGGGCGAGCGCATATGCGCGACCAGCGAGATACCGGCGGCCCAAAAGCGCGGATCATCCCCGATGCCGGGTATCCCGCGCGAAGCCATCATTTTCTGCGCACGGGGCGCGAGCGTGCCGAACACGGTCGAGATATTGACGCCGACCTTCTCGAACACACGACCGCCGCGCATCACGGCCATCTCGCCGCCGCCCGCATCCTCATCGCCCTCACCCGCACGGTGTGTCTCACTGATGTCAAAGCGCCCTGCGGGCAGATCGGAGAACGGGCCGGAGGTGTAGGCGTCCTCGATCCCCTCGTAACGGGCGACGATGCTGTCGCGAAGCGTCCTGAACCACGCCGAGGCGCGGGCTTTTTTGGCCTCAGCATCCTCAAGTATTCCGTCAACCGTTCCAATCGCACCGCTCGTCATCGCCGTCTCCGTCTTACATTTACGTTAACTATAGCGGGGCAAAACCGCGTTGAACATTGCGATATGTCACGTTTTCTCAG
>CALDZQ010000021.1 GCA_937944035.1 uncultured Neomegalonema sp.
GCCACATCGACCCAGTCGCGGCTGGCAAGCGTGGCGTTCAGCTTATCGACCTCGACGGGTGTATGGCTGACCACTTTGAGCAACTGTTTATGCGACCAGACATCATGCTCCATCGGCGCGATGTTCAAATCCCCGACCAGCACAGACGGCCCGTCGGGCGCATCACCCCCCGCACCGAACCACGCGGTCATCTCGTCGACAAAGTCCAGCTTATGCCCGAATTTTTCGTTCTTCTCACGGTCCGGCACATCGCCCCCCGCAGGAACATAGAAATTGTGAACCGTCACGCCTTTGATCCGCGCCGAGATATGGCGGCAATCCTCTTTGCCGCAAAAAAGGCGATGCCCGCTCTCCTCAATCGGATGCTTCGACAGGATCGCAACCCCGTTATAGCCCTTCTCCCCCCGCACGGCGCGATGCACATAGCCCGCCGCCTCCAACCCGTCATGCGGGAATTTATCGTCGGGGGATTTGGTTTCCTGCAAACACAACACATCCGGGGCGTGTTCGGCGAGAAATTTCAGCACAATCGGCTCGCGCAGGCGAACCGAGTTGATATTCCAGGTGGCGATTTTAAGGGTCACAGCAGCTCTCCCGAATTGGCTCAGGTCGTTCGTATCGAAACGTGCGGCAAAATTCGAGGGCAACCCAATACTGGACAGCGTATCATATTCGCATGTTAGAAGAAGAGGGTAAACATCTGTAAACGGAGGGGCACGATGCAGGTTCAAAATTCTCTTTTGCCGGTATTCTTCTTCACTATTCTCACCACAACCCTGCCATCAGGCACTAGCATCGCCGAGACAAACGCGGCGCTGAAGCGGGACGGGAAAGCGGCGGTGGCGACAGCAAAAGCGCCAACCGACACGAAAAAAGAGGCGGCAGACAAGCCCTGCGCCTGCGCCCCGCCGTCACCTTTCGGCAATACAGGCGGAACCGCCGTCATCAATTTCGTCGCGCCCGTGTCAGATAATACGATGGCAGAGCTGGTCCGGAACGCCCAAAATTCGGTACTTACGGGCGCGGATGCGGTGCAGATCAATATCAGCTCGCCGGGCGGATCGGTCCCCGCGATCCAATTCGCCGTCAACAGCCTGCGGGCGCTTCCGGTTCCGGTGCATACGGTCGCGATGTCCTCGCTCGCCAGCGCCGCCGTCGCCCTCTTTTGCATGGGCGAGAAACGCTATATCGGCGACGGGGCCAGCCTCTACCTGCATCAGCAGCGCGGCTATCGCGATTTCACAGAAAAGACAGCCGCCGCAATCTCACGGGACTACGCCCTCAACAATGCCTGGTACAACAGCGTGTTGGAGCAATGTATCGGGAGAGACGCCGATTTCGCTGTCCTTGATTACTCGTCACGGGACGTGGTGATCGACAAGCATCAGGCGATCACGTTGGGAATGATGACCAACCCGTTCGCCGAATTGCGAAAGATCAAAATCAGACCCCCCGCAATGAACGTGGTCGCACCGGACCGCAGCAGCATGACAACAGGCTATCCGCGCCATTGAGTCCGGTCACGCTTGCTTGACACCGCGTTAAAACAAAGATCGCTCTTTAAACCGCCAGTCGATACCCGCCCTGCTCCGTCACCAGCAAACGCGCTTCGGAGGGGTCCGGCTCTATCTTCTGGCGCAGGCGGTAGATATGCGTCTCCAGCGTGTGCGTGGTGACACCGGCATTATACCCCCAAACCTCGTGCAACAGCGTATCACGCCCCACGACGCTGCCGCCCGCGCGGTACAGGAACTTGAGAATATTGCACTCTTTCTCGGTCAGCCGCACCTTCTTGTCCGCCTCGTCGGTCATCAGCTTCATGCTCGGCTGGAACGTGTACGGGCCGACCGCAAACACCGCGTCTTCGCTCTGCTCATGCTGACGCAAATGCGCCCGCAGCCGCGCCAGCAGCACCGCAAATTTGAACGGCTTGGTCATGTAGTCATTCGCACCGGAGTCCAGCCCCAGAATCGTATCCGCATCCGTCGTCTGCGCCGTCAGCATCAGGATCGGCGTCTTGACCCCTTGTTTGCGCATCAGGCGGCACACTTCGCGCCCGTCCATATCCGGCAGGTTCACGTCGAGGATTATAAGGTCGTGATGGGTCGCCTTGGCCTTTTCGATGCCCGCCGCACCGTGGTCGGCCTCAAAAACATCGAATTCCTCCGTCAACAACAGTTGATCGGCAAGTGCCTCACGCAGGTCTTCATCATCATCGACCAGCAGAATTTTTTTCAATGTGCTCATTTTTCAATCTCCTCAACCAACGTGTCGCAGAAACTTTTGTTGGGCGTGAGTACAAGACAAGTTTATGTCAGGTGTCTCACGCAAGTGTCACCCCCACGCAGGATTTGTTTCAGAGAATGACCACATGACCCCCTTCGAATCGACCGATCAGGACCGCCTTGAGCAGTGCATGGCCGAATTGCGCCGGGGTGCGGTGGTCGCGCTGGCCGATTCCTCCGGCACAGCGCTGGTCGCCAGTGCCGAAACGGTGGACTCCGCCCGCTTTGCCGCCATACGCGGTGTGGACGGGGCCGCGCTGGTGCTGACCGGACGGCGCGCGGGCGTCCTCAAACTGCGCGCCTATGATGGTGACATCGCCCGCCTGCCGTTGCCCTCGGACAGGCGCTTGGTGCAGGCGCTTTCCGACCCCGCACACGATCTTGCCTCGCCCATGAAAGGCCCGCTCACCACCCTGCGCGGCGGCGATGTGGCGCTTGAGCGCTTGGCTGTCAGCCTGTGCAAAACCGCCCGCCTCCTCCCCGCCGCTCTCGTTGCGCGCACGGAAGATCAGGGCGGCGTGATGGGGTTTGAAGCCGCCACCCTCACCCGCGCCCTCGATGCGGCCACGCTGTCCGTCGAGCGGTTTTCGGATGCCAAAGTCCCGCTGTCTCTGGCAGAGGATGCCCGCGTCTACGGTTTTCGCCCCTCTGACGGCGGGCCGGACCATTACGCCATCGTCGTCGGTGATCCGCCGCGCAAAGACCCCGTCCTCGTGCGCGCGCATTCCGAGTGCTTCACCGGAGACCATCTCGGCTCGCTCAAATGCGATTGCGGCCCGCAACTGCGCGCCGCCCTTGCACAGATTTCGGCCAACAAAGGCGGCATCCTGCTTTATCTCGCCCAGGAGGGGCGCGGCATCGGC
>CALDZQ010000022.1 GCA_937944035.1 uncultured Neomegalonema sp.
GCCAGCGCGATTGTCGACATCGAGGTTCACACCGCTGAAATCGCCGATGATTTCGACCCGCTGGCCTTTGAGGCGGCGACGCTGGCCAAAATCGGAATGCCCGACGGCATCGCCATGCGCCACCGCACCCCGCATTTCGCGCATGTCTTCAGCGGCGACGGCTACTCGTCCGGCTATTACAGCTATATGTGGTCAGAAGTGATGGACGCGGACGCCTTCGGCGCATTCGAGGATGCGGGCGATGTGTTTGACGGGGCCACCGCCGCCAAACTCGGCAGCGCGATCTACAGCGCAGGAGGCTCCCAAGCCCCCGAAGCGGCCTACCAAGCCTTCAGAGGCCGCCCCCCCGAACCCGACGCCCTCTTGCGCCGTCGCGGTTTGCTGGATGATGTGGCGTAGCGCCCACTCTGCCACGCACTCGATGCGGGGCTTTACAACAGAAAATAAAGTCATACTCCGCGAAGGCGGAGTATCCAGTTTTGTTTCGTGAGAGATCACTTCTCAGGTAATCGGGTCCGGATTGTCTGCCTGCGCAGACAATTACGGCTTACAGAAATCAAAGAAGCCCTTTCAACCTCAATCCAGCCGCACGTTCCCCGACTGATAAACATCCGCCGCGCCGCTTTTCACCAGCACGCCGCCGCTGTCAAAGAAAGGCCCGCCGAGCAGGTAATCGGCGGCAAAGCCGATCACAAACATACAAATCACAGCCGACAAAAAGGCTTTCATTCCGTTTCCTTCCTCTTCGCTGCCGCGTCATCCCGCGTTGCGATTTTCAAATACTCTATCAGATCCGTGCGATCCTCGCGACGCACAATCCGCTGCATCGGCATCTTTGATCCCGGCGTGTAGTGATCCGGTCCCAGATCGAACAGCTTATCGAGCGATATTTCATCCCAAATCAGATCAATGTCCAGCAACGCTTCGGAATATTGATACCCGTCCAGCGTCCCGGCCTTGCGCCCGAACACATTGTGCAGGCTCGGCCCCGCCCGCCGCGCACCGTCGATCCCCAGCGTGTGGCAGATCGAGCATTTGCGCGCGAACTGCCGCTCGCCATTGCTCATCGTCGCCGGGTCACGGTGAAACTCACGGATAGGCGCGACCGCTTCGTCAACCGATTGCGCGGCGTCGATGGGCCAGAGGTCCGCGTGATCCTGAATGGTCCCGGCCATCACATGCGTGCCGGTATCATCAAATGCCAGCGCCCAAACCGGCCCGCGCGGCACGGCGCGGAAATCCTTGATCGTGGTCCAAGTCGCCGTATCGACCACGTGTATGAAACCCTCGCCATCACCGATCCCCATCCGCGCCTTATCGCGCGACAGGGTCAGCGCCAGCACGGGTTGCCTGCCGGAGGTCACATCGGCAATCTCGTCGCCGCTGTCCAGATCAAGAATGCGAACCCCGCCGTCGAGCGCGCCATAGGCCAGCCATCCGGCGTCATCATTAACCACCAGCTTGTTTATCCCGAACCCGTGGCTGGTCTCGATCCGCTCAAACGCCCGCTCTGCCACATCCCATTTGCGCACCGTGCCATCGGAACCGGCCGAATAAAGCGCGCTGGCATCGTCCGAAAACCGCACCGCCTGCACGGGCGCGCGATGCCCTTTGAGCATGGCAATCAGTTTATTTTCGCGCAAATCCCACAGGCCGACAAAACCATCCCATCCGGCGCTGGCGGCCAGTGACCCGTCCGCCGAAATCGAGAGATCAAGGATTTTCCCCTCATGCCCTTCAAGCCGCGCTAGGGCATCGCCCGTCTCCAGCGACCAAACCATCAGCACGAAATCATCCCCCGCTGACAGCGCCCGCGCCGCATCGGGGTAAAACGCGGCACTATTCGCAGCCGCCTCATGCCCTTCGAGCCAGACAGGCTCCGCATCGGGATCATCAACCTGCCAGTAGCCGACAGAGTTATCGAAACTCGCGGTCAGCGCGGCGGAGCCGTCCGGCGACATCGCAATGCCCCGAACCGGGCCGCCATGCCCCTCGAACATGCGATACCCGTCCGCAGCAATCGCGCTGCCCGCAACCGAGGCCAGCAGCGCCGCCATAAAGATCTGGCGCACCGGATTTACTCGGCAGGGACGTTTGGTTTCGTCGGCGCTTTCATGGGCATCGGCGCTTTCTTAGGCTCGGCGGGAACCTTGGCGGCAGGCAGCGTGACTTTGCCGTCTTTGACCATTTTTTCGACCCACAGGTCGTGGTGCTCTTTTGCCCAGTTGAGATCGACTTTACCCGACCCCATCGCCCCGAACGCGCCCTGCATCCCGATGGAGCCGATGTAGATATGCGCGATGATGATGATGGTCAGTACCGTGGCGATGATCGTGTGCCACATATGCGAATACTGCATCTCCTGAAACGGCGTCAGCGTCGTCGCCAGACCCAGCGGATAACCGATGGCCTCGCTCGCCGCGTTCAGCTTTTCAAAAGTAGGCGCGAACATCGGATATTCATAAGGGGCCAGCAGCGACAGACCGGAGGCAGACAGCGATGCGCCGAAGATAATCACCGACCAGAAGATCAGCTTTTGCCCGCCATTGAACTTGCGTGCATGGGGGTGTGAGTTTTTCGAGAACAGGCCGCCGCCTTGCGCGAACCACTTAACATCGGTCCATGTCGGAATATTGCGCAGCACCCACATGAAGAAGATCAGCACCAGACTGACAACAAACGCCCAGGCGATATTGTTATGCAGCCATTTGCCGATGCCGATGGAGCTTGCGTAAATCTGCTTGCCGTAGCCGGGCGCGACCTCGCCGCCGTTCATTTTCATCCCGACCCAGTCAATCGCCGGAACCAGATATTCCCGCCCGAACAACAGCGCAAAGCCTGTGACCGCGAGGATCAGGAAGCTTCCCGCCAGCAGCCAATGTCCGAAGCGTTCGATAAAGGTGAACCGCTCGATCTTAACCGTCGACCAGCCCTCTTGAATACGAATGCGTCCGCGCAACAGCATGAAAAGCGCCAGCAGCAGCACGATACCGGCCATCGCATACAGCGCGTATTGGGTCATAGGACCGTTGCGTGCGGCAAGCCACTCGGCCCCCTCATCCTGCATCAGGGTTGCGGATTTTTTGTCGGGGATCGAAACCGAAAACGTGTCGCCCTGCCGTGCCTTGCGCCACAACTCACTGTCGGATGCGCCGCCCAGCGTGCCAAGCTGATCGCTTGCCGCCGCGCCGTCGGATGATCCGGTCCCCGCGTCCGCCGGCACATCTTCACCGCGCTGGCGCTTGAGAATATCATCAAGGGTCTGCACACCGCCTGTGGCGCTGCGATCGGTGCTCCCTGCGGTCTCACTCTGCGCGATGGCTGCCGGAACGCCGATGGAGGGAAGCAACGCCCCCCCGAATCCGAGCATGACAGCAAATGACAAAGCCGCTGCGAGCTTTTTTCCAAGCGATATTCTCATGACCGCTTCCCCCATAATATTCGCGTTTACCGACCTTGCCGGAGGCGAAATTCATTGATTCTTTTAAAAGAATAGAGCGGATTGCGTTCGTATTGAATCAGAATCCTTCGCAACATGTGTTGCGCATCCAAAGTGATGCAGATCAATCAAC
>CALDZQ010000023.1 GCA_937944035.1 uncultured Neomegalonema sp.
CAATGACCAGCTTGATGATCTGATTATGCTGCGCTCTGACGGGACGCCCACGTATATGCTGGCGGTTGTGGTGGATGACTACGATATGGGCGTGACCCATGTTATTCGCGGCGACGATCACCTGACCAATGCGGCACGGCAAACGCTCATCTATCAAGCGCTGGGCTATGACACGCCAATCTTCGCGCATATCCCGCTGATCCACGGGCCGGACGGCGCGAAGCTGTCGAAACGGCACGGGGCGCTGGGTGTGGGGGAATACCGCGAGATGGGCTACCTGCCCGAAGCGATGCGCAATTATCTGGCGCGCCTCGGCTGGTCACATGGTGATGACGAGTTTTTTACCACCGAGCAGGCAACGGAATGGTTTGCGCTGGATGGCATCAACAAATCCGCCGCCCGGTTCGATTTTGCCAAGCTGGAGAACCTCAACGGACAGCATATGCGCGTGGCCGATGATGCGCGGCTGGCGGAAATCACCGCAAAACGCCTGCAAACCCGCGATGGCATAGCGCTCACCGCATCGCAGCATACGGCAGTGGTCGAGGCGATGCCTGGGCTGAAGGAGCGGGCGAAAACGATCAATGAGCTGCTCGATCTGGCCTATTACATCTACGCCCAACGCCCTATGAACCTTGACGAAAAGGCGCTGAAACAACTTACAGACGATAACCGCGCCATGTTGCGTGATTTGACTTCGCACATGCAAAATGCTACGGCGTGGCAGCCTGACGCGCTGGAACAAACTGTGAAAGATTTCGCGGCGGGCAAAGACTTGAAGCTTGGCAAGGTTGCGCAGCCGCTGCGCGCCGCCCTCACGGGGCGGGCCATCTCGCCAAGCATTTATGACGTGATGATAACGCTGGGCAAAGAGGAGACGGTTCTACGCTTGCAAGATCAGTCTCAGACCTAGCTTTTACTCACATTCGAAAACGCATACCAACTCTGCTGCGGGTTCTCTGCGCATCAGACTGATAAAGGGCGAATATATATGACGGAAACAGCAAAACGCAGTGCGACGATCTCGGTTGACGGGAAGACGGTAGAGCTACCGATTTATGACGGGACGGTTGGCCCCTCTGTTATCGATGTTCGCAAACTTTATGCGGAAACAGGCCATTTTACCTACGATCCCGGATTCACGTCTACGGCGAGTTGCGATTCGATCATCACTTACATCGACGGTGACAAAGGCGAGTTGCTGTATCGCGGCTATCCCATCGATCAGTTGGCTGATGACAGCCATTACCTTGAAGTTTGCTACCTGCTTTTATACGGCGAACTGCCCAGCGCCGCACAGTTGGAAGATTTTGAATTCCGTGTGACGACCCACACGATGCTGCACGAGCAGATGACGAATTTCTATCGCGGTTTCCGCCGTGATGCGCATCCGATGGCGATTATGTGCGGTGTTGTTGGCGCGCTGTCCGCGTTCTATCACGACTCAACAGATATTACCGACCTTGAGCAGCGCGAAATTGCCTCGGTGCGGATGGTTGCGAAGATGCCGACGATTGCGGCATGGGCCTACAAATACTCCATCGGCCAGCCGTTTGTGTACCCGCGCAATGACCTCGATTACGCCGCCAACTTCATGCACATGTGCTTCTCGACTCCGTGCGAGGAGTATCACGTCGATCCGATCATGGCCCGCGCGATGGACCGGATCATGACACTTCACGCGGATCACGAGCAAAACGCCTCAACCTCGACCGTGCGCCTTGCCGGGTCGTCGAACGCGAATCCGTTCGCGTGTATTGCGGCCGGTGTCGCCTGCCTTTGGGGTCCGGCGCATGGCGGTGCTAACGAGGCCTGCCTCGCAATGCTCAAAGAGATCGGCACAGTCGATCGCATCCCCGAATTCATTGAGCGTGCCAAGGATAAAGACGATCCCTTCCGCCTGATGGGCTTTGGCCACCGGGTCTACAAAAACTACGACCCGCGCGCGAAAGTGATGCAGGAAACCGCCAAGGAAGTGCTTGAGCTGGTTGGGGTGACGGATTCTCCGATCCTGCAAGTCGCGCAGGAGCTGGAGCGGATCTCGCTTGAGGATCAATACTTTATCGACCGCAAGCTGTATCCGAACGTCGATTTCTACTCCGGCATCGTCCTCAGCGCGATGGGCTTTCCGACCTCGATGTTCACCGCGATTTTCGCGATGTCCCGCACGGTGGGCTGGATCGCACAGTGGAAAGAGATGGTCGAAGATCCTCAGCAGCGCATCGGACGCCCGCGTCAGCTGTACAGCGGCGCAGGCGCGCGCAATTATGTGGATTTGAGCAAACGCTGATTTTTATCCGCGATAGCCGCCAGAACACCGCGCGCCGCTCTCAGTGAGGGCGGCGCGTCCGCTTCGCCAAAGCTGGCGAAAGCTTCTTCAAAAGCGCTCAACTGAACCGCTTTCGCCGCGTCGTCCTGCATCAGATGGACCAGCGCCTCGGCCAGATCACCGCCATTACAGCGTTCTTGCAGATATTCCGGCACAGCCTTGCGCCCGACGATCAGATTGATGAGCGTGAAAGTGTCGACATTCACCAAACGCCGGATGATGAATTCGGTCGATTTAGGCACTTGATACGCGACAATCATCGGGGTGCGCATCGCCGCGACCTCCAAAGACACCGTCCCGGACGCCACCAGCGCCACATCAGCGGCTGCAAAAGCGGCGAATTTACGCCGCTCGGCCTTGTCGATGGCGATGCCGCCGGAGCGTAGAAGATGGGTTTTGACAGGCCATGCTTCCGTCGCGCGCATCACTTCGTGTTCAACAGCGGCGGCCACGGGGATGATGACTTCCAGCCGCTCGACCCGCCGCGCCAACCGGGCGACCGCATCGCTGATCGGCCCGGCCAGCCTGCTGATTTCACTGCGTCTGCTGCCGGGAGCGACGAGCAGGACGGGCGTATCCGGCGCGATGCCAAAGGTGCGGCGTAGAACTTTGGGTGCAGTCGGGCCGATTTGTGCGACCCGCTCAACGACCGGATGGCCGACATAATCCGCTGCGAGGCCGTGGGCCTCAAAATAGGGCGGCTCGAACGGAAAAAGGGTCAGCACGCGGTCGAATATCCGCGCGATCTTTTTGGCGCGCCATTTTTTCCAGGCCCAAACCGTCGGGGCCACGTATTGGATCAGGGCGGTATCGGGCGCTTTCGCCTTGATCCGCTTGGCCAGCATCGCCGTGAAAACCTGCGCATCGATGGTGACGAGCGCATCAGGCTTGGCAGCGGAGATTGCCGTGACCGCCTCCCGCATCCGGCGCAGGATACGCGGGATATGGGGGATGATCTCGGTAAAACCGATCACGGCGATGTCCTGCATCGGGAAAAGGGATTCCAGCCCCTCAGCGGTCATCGCCTCGCCGCCAACACCCGAAAAGCGCACCGCGCCACCGGTTTCTTCACGCAGCCGACGCATCAGCGCTGCGCCGAGCCTGTCGCCTGAGCTTTCGCCGGCGACGATACAAATGTGGAGCGGCTCACTCATGCGTTTACCGATACGTTGATTGCATCGATAAAGATGGATTTTTCCCGCGCCAGCGTCAGGGTTTCGGCACGGTCGAGAATGAATACACCCCCCGCCGCGAGGGCGATTCCGGCAAGGCCCGCTTTATGGGCGGCATGGATTGTTTCGGGGCCGATGGCGGGCAGGTCAAGGCGGCGATCCTGTCCGGCTTTCGGGATTTTCACGAGCACGCCGCCGGGGCTTTTACGCAAAGCGGCAACCCGCGCCAACATCGCGGCGGTTCCTTCAGCGGCTTCCACGGCAAGGCAGTGACCATCTGCCACGACAACGCCCTGACCGACATCAAACGGCGCGAGGGCGTTCAGGATGTTAAGGGCGAGGGCGATTTCGCTGCGGGCTTTCGCATCAGGCGTTTCGCCTGTGAGCGTTCCGGACTCCGCGATGGCAGAGGTGAGAAAGGCGTCGGGGCCGTAGATTTTAAAACCCTCCTCCTCAAACAATCCGGCAATGCCGGAGAGCAAACCGTCATCACCCTTGCGGAAAAGCTGTGCGACGCGGGGCAGGAAGGTGACGCCCTTCCAGTCGAAGCGAACGGATGTCAGGCCGGGACGGCTCAACCCGCCCGCCATTGCGATGCTGTCGCAGCCCTCTTGCTTCAGCACCGCAAGGAGCTTGCCTACTTGGCCGAGCGATACGCGCAAATGAGGAAAATTGCCCGCCCAATCGGAAGCCGCGCCCTCAAGATCGACGATGAACACAGGCTGACCGTTCGCGACGCAGGTTTCCGCAAGTTGGCGGGGCAAAGCGCCCCGCCCCGCCAGAATGCCGAGTTTCTTCACCCGTAAAGGCATATCATGCGCTATCGTTTTTGGCCTCAGGCACGCAGAAGCGGCGACTGCCCCCCGCAAGGATGAAGTCCACCATCTCGTGGGCCGCACCGTCGTCCGTGCTGTCGGCCACCGCTTGCGCACGTTCTTGCAGCGAGCCTTCATCGCTCTCAAACACATCCCGGAATGCCGCGCGCAGAGCATGAATTTGCTCACGCTCAAAACCGCGCCGCTTCATGCCGACGATGTTCAGGCCCGCCAGACGGGCGCGGTTGCCGATGACGGAGCCGTAGGGAATAACATCGCGCTCAACACCCGTTGTGCCGCCAACCATCGCATGAGCGCCGATGCGCACGAATTGATGAACCGCGCAAACACCGCCCAGAACGGCGAAATCACCGACCTCGACATGACCGGCGATAATCGCGTTATTAGCGAGGATCACATTATTGCCGACCATGCAATCATGGGCCACATGCGTGCCGACCATGAACAGACAGGCATTACCGACACGGGTGAGACCGCCACCGCCTTCCGTGCCCGGATTCATGGTGACATGCTCGCGGATCAGGACGTTTTGGCCGATCTCCAGCCGCGTGCGTTCGCCTTTAAATTTCAGATCCTGCGGGTCGGACCCCAGTGAGGTGAAGGGATAAACCCGCGTGCCGTCACCGATGGTGGTCTGACCGTCGATCACAACATGAGCCGCGATGTTGAGGCCCGCGCCCAACACGACTTCCGGCCCGATGATCGAATACGGTCCAATCCGCGTGTTCTCACCAATAACAGCCCCCGCATCGACGATGGCGGTGGGATGAATATGGGCGGTGTCAGCAATGGTCATGCGGTATCCGATCAGGAGTTTGCGCGGGCGGCTCAGGCTTTGTCGGGATCAACGATCATGGCGCTGAATTCCGCTTCAGCGCACAGGCGGTCGCCAACCATGCCTTTGCCGGTGAAGCGCCATACATTGCCTTTGTTGCGCTGAACCTCGACATGCAGTTCCAGCACATCACCGGGAACGACGGGTGAGCGGAAGCGGGTTTTGTCGACGGTCATGAAGTAGACCAACATGCCCTTATCAATCATATCGAGCGTATCGACCACCATCACCGCCGCCGTTTGCGCCATCGCCTCAACGATCAGGACGCCCGGCATGATGGGTCTGCCGGGAAAATGTCCGGCGAAATGCGGCTCGATGGAAGTGACATTCTTGACGCCGACGGCAGATTTGGATTTCTCGATGCTGTGAACACGGTCAAGGAACAGGAAAGGGGCGCGATGCGGGATCATCCGCATGATGCGTTCCAGGTCCGCACTTCCCAGATCCGGGTTCCCTTTGGCTTCGCTCATCACACACTCCGACAACAGACAATATATTTTACAGCGGTTTGCCTTCTGCGGGCCTGCGGGTCAAGAGATGGCTTCGGGTCAGCCGCTTTTGGCCGACCCGAATAAAGCTTCAACTGGTCTATTGCGGGGGCAAACGGAGCTTAGCCCTTCACACGCCACGGCACAGAGAATTGGTTCAACACCGAATCCGCCGCTGCCCGATCCGTGCCTTCGGCAAAATCGATTACGGCGATCAGACCTTTGAGCTTGTCTTTCTCAACGGTCATGCTCGCGGATACGCCCTCCTTACCCAGCGACTCGATCAAGACACGTTCGATGGCCATCTTGCGCAGGTCGGGTTTGAAAATCTTACCGACAGCGGTTTTGGGCAGCTCGTCCAGCACCTCGATATGCACCGGACGCGCGGCGCGCTCGCTGACATGCTCGGCGGCGAAGGCGATGATTTCTTCGGCGGTGGCCGTGTGACCTTCCTTCAACTCGACAAAGGCGCAAGGCAGCTCGCCCGCATAGGCATCCGGCTGACCGATTGCCCCCGCGAAGGCCACAGCGGGGTGGGTGGCCAGACATTCTTCGATGATGCCCGGATCGATGTTGTGGCCACCCCGGATAATCAGGTCTTTGGCGCGGCCCGTGATCCAGTAATACCCGTCCGCATCTATGCGCCCCAGATCGCCCGACCGCAGCCATTTCTTGCCGTTGGGATCGGTGACGAAGACGTTCTTGTTTTTGTCCGCCTCCTTATAACCGGGGAAGACATGCGGGCCATGAATACACAGCTCGCCGATTTGATCCGGCTCGCAGGTGGAGATATAAGCCCCGTCCTCGCCGATCATCATCGGAGCCATCTCGGTATAGGGAAGCGGAAACCCGACCGAGCCGATTTTACGCTCACCCGCAGGCGGGTTGACCGAACACACGACGGTCGCCTCGGTCTGACCGAAGCCTTCGAGGATGCGGATGCCGGTTTTCGCCTCGAACTGCTTGAACAGCTCAACGGGCAGCGGCGCGGAGCCGCAGACGGAATAGTTCAACGTCGATACATCCGCGTCGATCTCCCGCTGGTTCAGCGCGGCCAGAGCGGTTGGCACAGCCATGAAGAAATTGACTTTGTACCTCTCGACCAGCTTCCAATAATTGTCGATCACACCCTCGCCCCGGAATCCCGCAGGTGTCATCAGCACCAGATGCGCACCATTCACCACGGCCGCAGCGCCCATCACATAAGCGCCAAAACAGTGGAACAGAGGCAGGCAGCACAGAATCGTGTCTTTCTCGCCGAAGACGCCGTCATTCACCGCATGGGCCTGATACAAGATGCCGCCGCTGGTGTGCTGCGCCAGCTTTGGATCGCCGGTTGTACCGCCGGTGTGGAAATAGGCGCAGACGCGATCAAGCCCGCCCGCCGGCATATCAAAGGCCAGCTTATCGCCGGGCTGTGCGGCCAGAGACTTGTCCCAATCGATGATCTTCGCCTTGTGCTCGGCTTTCACTTTCGGGCGAATCAGCGGAATAATCCACGACAGCGGCGCACCGACATAGTTGAGCAGATCAACCTCGATCAGCGTTTCAACGCCGGGCGCGTCTTTCAGCGCCTCCGCCGCCCGTTCGGCAATATCAGTTTTCGGGAACGGCTTCAGCGTCACCAGCACTTTCGCGTCAGCATCGCGCAAGATCGCCGAAATTTGCTCCGGCTCCAGCAGCGGGTTGATCGGGTTGACGATTGAGGAGGTTTGCCCCGCAAACAATCCGGCCAGCGTTTCCGGCAGATTGGGCAACAAAAGCGCGACCGAATTCTCGCCCGTCGCGCCAAGACTGTGAAACAGATTCGCAGCGCGGGTGATCTGATCGAGCAGTTTTGTGTAATCCCAGTCATAGCCTTTCGACTTGGGATCGCCTTTAAGCTGGAATGTGACGGCTTTCCCTTTGGGATCACGCCGCGCCGCATCGACGACAGTTTCATAAGTCGATGTCACACTATAACGCTGCGACAACGGCGTTTGTTCGATGAATGCGATGTCTTCGCGCGTAGCGATTTTACGTTCCCAAGCCACGGCCATGCTTTATTCTCCCTGACACCGGATCATACGTCCGGTTTATTATCTATACGTCAGATGTTGCACGGCTTTCGCCGGGGCGCAACCACGCCCCAACGTAACCTTTCGTCTTTCGTGCCCATCAATCGCGGGGCGGAATCCGCAAAACCTGACCCGGATAAATCTTATCAGGATGGGTCAGCATAGGGCGGTTCGCCTCAAAGATGTCTTTGAAATGTGCGCCGTTGCCGTAGTGCTTTGTCGAAATGCCCCACAAAGTCTCGCCTTTGACGACCGTATGATAGTCCGCGTCTTTGGTGTCATCTTTGGTGTCGATCCGGTTGTTTACCCGCGCGACCCCGGCGATATTTCCCACCGCGACGATGATTTTCTCGCGCAATTCTTTTGACATCGCCTCGCCGCGCAGCTCCACCTCGTCGCCATCGACCTTGATGTCGAGATTTTCGGCCTCAAGCCCGTGCTTTTTGACCTCTTTTTTCAGGGCATCAGCGCTCGGCGCATCATCACTTTTGCCGATTCCAAGCCGTTTGCCTGCCCGTTTGACGAAATCAATAAATCCCATTGCCTCAGTCCTTATGTGTGTTTTTGTCTGGAACAGACCCTGAATCGTTCGGCCCGTGAGGTCAATCTTTCTCATCATCCGGCCGCTGTGATCTATGATTTGAGACATATCTGCGCATCGGATGTAAAAAACCCTTCCCAAGCCGCCCCGCCTTTGCTATCTGCGCCCCCTGCCCAGACGTGCGGTCGTGGCGGAATTGGTAGACGCGCAGCGTTGAGGTCGCTGTGGGGTAACACCCGTGGA
>CALDZQ010000024.1 GCA_937944035.1 uncultured Neomegalonema sp.
CTTTGCCTATCGCGCCAATGAGGCGACACAAGCGTTTGAGCAACTGACCCGTGATGTGGCCGTTTGCGCGGGCGACTTTGTGGAGCCGCAGGGCGATGTGAATCATCCCGACAGTTATGATTTGCGCTTGTTTTCATTTAAGGGAGCGGTGATTGCCGTGTCTTTGAAAGACAAGGGCGCGCTTAAAAAGAGTTATGTCTTCCTGCGCTTAGACAATCCTGAATGATATAAGGATCATTCCGGATAGTCTAACTTCTTGTTTTGGCGCGTTTTCCGAGTCGGGCAATGAACCCATTGCCCTTGATAACGCTCAGAGTAAATGCGCTCAGGTTGGACCTGAGCGCTGATCGCGCCAAAACAAAGCTCTATATCGAAACCGCTTCAGTTCTGGAGATACACTTCCAGCGTATCGTCCAGCGCGTCTTTCCACGGCGTGTGATGTTTGGGGGCCATTGTGCCCGTCATCACCGACTTATAGCCATTGTCGCGGAAAGTCATAATGCCTTGTTTTTTATGGCCCTTCCACTCTTTAAACGCCTGACACGCTCCCTCAACATCGAAGGTCGGGTAGTCGGTTTCCGCGATTAATTCCTTGATGTAGTCGCCCTGATACCAGATGGCGTCATAGTCGTTTTCTCCGGCATCCTCGCGGGCCACGCGGTCTGCGACATCGGCCAGCATGGCGTCCTGGTCCGGTATTGCAATCTTGCCCATGATCGCATCACGCACCCACCATGCTTGCGCATCGAACATATTGAAGGTGAACCATTGGTCCTGCATTCCCAGATAGAAGAGGGCGGGATTATGGACGTAAGCGACGCCTTTATAGAGGTCATTTGTCGCCAGCCGGTTCGCCGTGCGCAGGTTCAAATCCTCGGCCATGAACGGGAAGTGGTGCTGGTAGCCGGTGCAGAGGATAATCGCATCCACATCGCGGCTGGTCCCGTCTTTGAAATGCGCGGTATTGCCGACAACTTTGGTCAGCAGCGGCACTTCGGCCCAGTTTTCCGGCCAGTCATAGCCCATAGCCGCCGTGCGGTGGCTCACGGTGATGGATTTTGCGCCGTATTTCCAGCATTGCGAGCCTATATCTTCCGCCGAGTAAGATGTCCCGACGATCAGAATATCCTGATTCTTAAACTCCAGCGCATCGCGGAAGTCATGGGCGTGCAGAACCCGGCCCTTGAACGTATCAAAGCCCTCAAACTCAGGCACGTTCGGTGTCGAGAAATGCCCGCTTGCACAGATGACGTGATCGAAGACTTCGGTGTATTCGCGGTTTTCGGGCAGGTCTTTGACCGTGACCGAGAATTTGCCATCCTCGAACTCGACCCGCCGCACCGCCGTTTCAAACCGGACCCAGTCCCGCACACCCGCTTTTTTCACCCTGCCTTCGATATAATCAAACAGCACCGCGCGCGGGGGATAGCTGGCGATCTGTTTGCCGAAATGCTCCTCGAAAGAATAGTCGGCAAATTCCAAACCCTCCTTCGGGCCGTTTGACCACAGATAGCGATACATCGAACCGTGGACCGGCTCGCCGTATTGATCGACCCCCGTGCGCCAGGTGTACTTCCACAAACCGCCCCAATCGTCCTGCTTCTCAAAGCAGACGATTTCGGGGATTTCCGCGCCATTGGCCTTCGCGGATTGGAAGGCACGAAGCTGGGCAAGGCCGGATGGTCCGGCGCCGATAATGGCGACACGTTTTGTCATGGGTTCGATCCTTTTTCGTAAATGCGCGTACCCGGATGCCGCATGTGCATGATTCACCTGTGCATCCGGGGGAGGTCGTTGCAAACGTCTCAGATGTCCAGTGTGTTGTCTTTCTCCCACTGGGAGAAATGCGACATGTAGTCGTTCCATTCCTGCGTTTTCAATTTGATGTAGGCGGCGGAGAACTCCTCACCCATCATCTCTTTGAGGGTTTTGTCTCTGTCATAGATCCGCAGCGCATCGAGCAGGTTAAGCGGCAGCTTTGGCGCCCCGCGCACCTTGTGCCCTTCGGCGTACATATCAATATCGTACCGCTTGCCCGGATCGGCCTTTGACTGCACACCGGACAGGCCGGCCGCGATGATGATCGCTTGCAACAGATAGGGGTTCACGGCCCCGTCAGGCAGACGCAGCTCGAACCGGCCCGGCCCCGGCACACGCACCATGTGTGTGCGGTTATTGCCGGTCCACGTCACGGTATTGGGCGCCCAGGTTGCGCCGGACATCGTGCGTGGGGCGTTGATGCGCTTGTAGCTGTTGACGGTCGGGTTCGTGATGGCGGCCAGCGCAGAGGCGTGCTTCATAATGCCGCCAAGGAAATGCGCGCCTTGCTGGGACAGGCCCAATTCGCCCGCCGGACCGCTGCCCGCCTTGGTCAGCGCAAAGACGTTCTTCTTGGCCTTGGCCCCCGGTGCATCCCATACGGAGATATGCGCGTGACAGCCGTTTCCGGTCAGTCCTTCGACCGGTTTGGGCATGAACGTGGCGCGGAAGCCGTGTTTTTCGGCCACGCTTTTCGTCATGAACTTAAAGAAGCTGTGTTTGTCGGCGGTTTTCAGAGCGTCGTCGAATTCCCAGTTCATTTCGAACTGGCCATTCGCGTCCTCGTGGTCGTTTTGGTACGGTCCCCAGCCCATTTCCAGCATGTAATCACAAATTTCACGCACCACGTCATAGCGGCGCATGACGGCTTGCTGATCGTAGCAGGGTTTTGCGGCGGTATCGTATTCGTCGCTGATCTGGCTGCCATCGGGGGTCAGCAGAAAATATTCCGCCTCAATCCCGGTTTTGACATACATCTTTTCTTTTGCCGCCTCATCGATCAGACGGCGCAGCACGTTGCGGGGGGCTTGGGCGACATCTTCGCCGTTCATCACACAGTTAGCTGCCACCCATGCCACTTCCGGCTTCCACGGAAGCTGGATCACGCTGTCAGGGTCGGGTACGGCCAGCATATCGGGATGCGCAGGTGTCATGTCGAGATAGGTTGCAAAGCCCGCGAAGCCCGCGCCGTCCTTTTGCATATCCGCAATCGCCTGCGCGGGGACCAGCTTGGCCCGCTGTCCGCCGAACAGGTCGGTGAACGAGATCATGAAATACTTGACGCCTTTATCTTTGGCGAATTTAGCGAGATCAGTTGCCATTTGTGTCCCCTTGTATGTTCCTGCGATTCAGGATCGTCGGCTTTCAAGCCGAATTCTTGACTGTATTGATGCAAATGAAAAGGGGCGCGCGCCATTATGGCCGCACCCCTGAAGCGGTTAGTACGATGTGCCCGGCTTGCCCGGATACCAATCCGTGCCCGCCAACGGGATTTTTGCCATCGCGGCCGCCTCCAGCGTCAGGGCACACAAATCCTCAGGTTCGAGGTTGTGCAGGTGGTTCTTGCCGCAAGCACGCGCGATTGTTTGCGCCTCCAGCGTCATGACCTTGAGATAGTTGTTCAGCCGCCGTCCGCCCTCAATGGGGTCGAATCGGGCCATCAACTCCGGGTTTTGCGTCGTGATACCCGCAGGGTCTTGGCCCTCGTGCCAGTCGTCATAAGCGCCCGCCGTCGTGCCGAGCGCGTTGTATTCCGCCTCCCATTTCGGGTCGTTATCGCCCAGTGCGATCAGGGCCGCCGTGCCAATCGCCACGGCATCCGCTCCCATCGCCATGCACTTGGCCACATCGGCACCGGTACGGATACCACCCGATACGATCAGCTGGACCTCGCGGTGCATCCCCATATCTTCGAGCGCCCGCACGGCCTCACGGATACAGGCAAGGATCGGTTGACCCACATTCTCGATGAACACGTCCTGCGTTGCCGCCGTGCCGCCCTGCATCCCGTCGAGCACGACCACATCAGCCCCGGCTTTCACAGCAAGCGTGGTGTCGAAATAGGGCCGTGCGCCCCCGACTTTGATGTAGATCGGCTTTT
Organism: uncultured Neomegalonema sp.; assembly: GCA_937944035.1. Taxonomy (GTDB): domain Bacteria; phylum Pseudomonadota; class Alphaproteobacteria; order Rhodobacterales; family Rhodobacteraceae; genus JAHDDY01. Next base: position 3,920 of record CALDZQ010000024.1, read on the forward strand.
CCCAGCCTGTGATCTCACGCAGTTCCAGAATCTTGATCTCAAGATCGTCCGGTCCGGTCCAATCCGGGTGGCGGCACGCGGAGCGCTGGTCAATGCCCTTCGGCAGATTGCGCATTTCGGCCACACGGTCGGAGATTTTCTGACCCAGCAGCATCCCGCCGCCGCCCGGTTTCGCGCCCTGTCCCACGACCACCTCAATCGCGTCACAGCGGCGAAGGTCGTCGGGATTCATGCCGTAGCGGGAGGGAAGGTACTGATAGACCAGTTTATTGGAATGCCCGCGCTCTTCCTCGGTCATGCCGCCATCGCCCGTGGTGGTCGACGTGCCCGCCAGCGTTGCGCCGCGCCCCAAAGCCTCCTTGGCAGGTCCGGACAGCGCGCCAAAGCTCATGCCCGCGATGGTCACGGGAATATCCAACTTTATCGGTTTCGACGCAAAACGGGTTCCGAGCGTCACGCTTGTCTCGCATTTCTCGCGATACCCCTCCAGCGGATAGCGGGAGATCGATGCGCCCAGGAACAGGAGGTCATCGAAATGCGGCAGTTTACGCTTCGCACCGCCGCCCCGGATGTCGTAGATCCCCGTCGCCGCCGCCCGCCGGATTTCGGCGTTGATCGGATTGGTGAACGTCGCCGACTGGATCGGTACCGTGCGCGGTGCGCCGTGGCTGTTATCGTCTTTCATTGCTGCCGCTCCCGTCAGTACGCATTGTCGATGTTAAAATTATAGAGCTGGCGGGCCGAACCGTACCGCTTGAACTCTTCGGGTTTGGCGTCGCAGCCGCCGCGTTCCAACAGGTCGCGCAGGATTTCGGTATGCTCCGGCCGCATTTCTTTTTCGATGCAGTCGGCCCCCAGCGATTTGACCGACCCGCGCACGAACAGTTTTGCCTCGTAGAGCGAATCGCCCAACGCCTCGCCAGCGTCGCCGCATACGACGAGGTTGCCGGACTGGGCCATGAACGCGCTCATATGGCCGATATTGCCATGTACGATGATGTCGATGCCCTTCATGGAAATCCCGCAGCGCGAGGACGCATTGCCCTTGATAACCAATGTCCCGCCATGTCCGGTCGCGCCCGCATATTGGCTGGCGTCGCCTTCGATCACGACCATGCCGCTCATCATGTTTTCAGCCACGCCCGGCCCGACCGAACCATGCACATTGATCGTGGCCTGCTTATTCATGCCGCCACAGTAATACCCGGTCGAGCCTTTGACATTCACCTCAATCGGTGCGTCCAGCCCCACGGCGATGGCATGGCTGCCGCGCGGGTTCACCACCTCCCACGCGGTCTGATTGGTGTCATCCGCCTGCGCGTGCAGCGTGGCGTTGAGTTGGCGCAATCCCTGCGCCTCAAGATCGAAGGTCTGCATCTACGCGGCTTTCTCATGTGCGGTCGGGACCGCATTGTGGCTCCAGAAATACACGGTCGCCGGTTCAGGCTCCCACACCCGCGCCTGACCGATTCCCGGCAGATCGACCAAAGCGCGATACTCCGACCCGAAGGCGACATATTGCTCGGTTTCGGCCATAACGGCGGGTTTGCAGGCGATGGGATCGCGCACGACGCCGAAGCCGTCTTTTGTGCCAACGACGAAGGTAAAGAATCCGTCCAGATCGACGAGCGAGGATTCCAGCGCCTCGCCAAGGGTCGCGCCGTTCATCATGCGCCATGTGATATAGGCTGCGCCCACTTCTGTGTCGTTCTGGGTTTCGATATGCACACCCTCGCGGCGCAGCTTCCGGCGCAGCGAGTTATGATTCGACAGCGAGCCGTTATGAACAAGGCACTGGTCCGGCCCCGTATTGAACGGGTGTGCGCCCATCGTTGTCACGGCTGATTCGGTGGCCATGCGTGTGTGACCGATACCGTGTGTGCCGCTCATGCCGCGCAGGTCAAAGCGCGCCGCCACATCTTTGGGCAAGCCGACTTCCTTATAGATTTCAAGGCTTTCACCCTGACCCATATTCCGGACCGACGGGCGAATTTCCGACAGGGCCGCACGGGCGGCGTCAATCTCGCCCTTGCCGATCTCAAGCACCGCATGGGTGTCTTTGACCGTCATAGACACCCGCCCGCCAAGCCGCTCTGCAAGGGCGGTATCGAGGCCGGCAAAGTCCGCATCCGGGGTATCCGACTGCACTGTCAGCTTTGCCCGGCCCTCGGTTCCGGGGCCGTAAATTGCGATGCCGGCCGAATCAGGCCCACGGTCCGTCATCGTAATCAGCATATCCGTCAGCATGTCGCCCAATTTGGGTTCCAGCGATTTATCCTTGAGAAACAATCCAACAATGCCGCACACGGCCAAGCCCTCCCCTAGAAAGCTGTTACTGATACGACCGGACGCTAGCACCGATTTTTCAAACGCTCAACCAAAGGAAACTTTTTTTCCCACGAGTGCAAAAAGAGTCTGGTCAGATCGGAAATACCGTGTTTCATTTCTGACAGCGCCATCGCTCCGGGTGAGCATCCCCGGTGCGTTTTGGAAAAATGAAAAAACGAATTATGGGGGATATAGTTGTGGAAGAACAAATTGCTGAACTTGCCGCGCAGGTCGCCGCGCTGCAGGAAAGTAGCGGGGGAGGCGCGGCTAAAGTCACGAACACGATGTTCGCCGAGACGTTCTATTACCTGACGATTCCACTGATGATTATCATTCACGCGGGTTTTCTCGCATACGAGATGGGCGCATCACGTCTTAAGAACGTGCTGTCCTCCGGTGTGAAAAACATCCTCGCTTTCGCCTTTATGATCCCGACATTCTACTTCTTCGGCTGGTGGGTCTATTGGGCCTTCCCAACAGGTCTGCCCGGCGCGCCTGGTCCGGCAGGGATTTCCGGCATCGACTATGCCAACTCCATCGCTTGGGGCTGGGGTGAGAGCGCGGCGGCTATGGGTCCGAACATTGCGGACCAGGCATCGGGCGTGTTCTTCGGCGCCTTCGCTCTCTTCGCCGCCACCACCGCATCTATTATGTCGGGGGCGGTCATTGAGCGCATTCAGACGGTCGGGTTCGTAATACTCGCGATTGTTCTCGGCTCCTTCGCGTGGGTTGTCGCCGCCGCCTGGGGCTGGCATGCGGATGGCTGGCTGGTCACGGAATGGGGCGTACACGACTTCGGCGCGGCGGGCCTTGTACACGCGGTCGCGGGCTTCTTCGCTTTGGGCGTGCTCATCAACCTCGGCCCGCGTATCGGCAAGTTCAACGCTGACGGCACGGCCAACCATATCGCAGGGCACAACATGCCCCTGACGGTCACGGGGCTGATGCTTATTATCGTCGGCTTCTGGGGCTTTCTGATGGCCTGTGTCATCGTGCCGGGCGAGGCGTGGAGCTGGTTCGCGGACAAGCCGTCGACGATCTACGGCACACCGATCACGCTGTCGGCGCTGTCTTTCAACATCCTGATGGCGATTTCCGGCGGGATTATCGGCGCATGGGTGATGACGCGCGATCCGTTCTGGATGATGTCCGGCGCGCTGGCGGGTATCATCTCGACGGCCTCAGGTCTCGACATCTACTTCCCGGCGCTGACCTTCATCATCGCGTTCTCAGCGGGCATCCTGCTCAAGCCTTGTGCGGACTTCCTCGAAAAACGGGGCATTGATGACGCGGTCGGCGCGGTCACGGTCCACGGCACAATCGGACTTTATGGCGTGATTATGCTGGGCGTGTTCGCATCCGGCTTCCCCGCGCTTCAGGGAGCGGCAGGCGAAGCACCAACGATCAGCCTTATGGGTCAGATCGTCGGCGCGGGTGTTTTCTTCCTGCTCGGCTTTGTACCCGGATACATCTGCTCGCTGATTCTGCGAATCGTCGGAATGCTGCGCATTCCTGAAGGTGCGGAACTCGTGGGCATGGATCGCGTGAAAGTCCCGGCTGAGGGCTACCCCGAAGGCATCCCAGCCCCGGCGGTCGTTCTGGACCCGGCGGAATAACACTCACAGGCTGCGGACGCTGTGGCGTCCGGAGCCTCAATCCAATATTCAACCAAGGAGAGAAGTATGGGATTTCCCTATGAGGAGGCAAGCTGGTCGGTCGTGGACGGTGCGATGTTCATGGGCTGGGGCAGTGCCATGCCGGGCATCTATACCGCTATAGCGGCCGGTATTTGCGTGGCCGTTTTGATTTTCGGTCAGATCACCGAAATGCGCAAAGCCCGTCAGTACAACTGATTAAAGCCTTTTCAATAATGGTTTAATCAGGTGCGGCAACCAACAAAAAGGACTGCTTCGGCGGTCCTTTTTTTGTTTGATTGCCTCACAGGAAAAAAAGTTGCCCGACATTCTTGCAATTCGTGTTCGGGTGCGGCTCAATACGGCCAACAGATAATCAATTCAAATCAGGGGAACGGCATGGCGATCATCTGGAGAACATCGGCACTGGCCAAGCGGCACGCGGAAATCGGCGGAGAGCTTGAGGATTGGAACGGCATGGGCACTGCGTGGTTTTACGATCACACACCCGAACGCGCCAAAGCCGATTACGAGGCGGTCCGCACAAAAGCGGGTCTGATGGATGTATCGGGCCTGAAGAAAGTCCATGTCGTCGGTGAGCACGCCGCCTACGTCATCGACCGCGTCACCACCCGCAATGTCGAGAAGATCGCACCCGGACGATCCACCTACGCCTGCATCCTCGACGAGCGCGGCCTGTTCGTCGACGATTGCGTGATCTACCACATCGCGGTGAATTCATGGATGGTGGTCCACGGCACAGGCACCGGGATGGAGCACCTGACCAAGGTCGCCGCTGGCAAGAACTGCACTGTCATCATGGACGACGACCTGCACGACATGTCCCTTCAGGGGCCGAAAGCGGTCGATATTCTCGCCAAGGATGTCGAGGGCATCCGCGATCTCGCCTATTTCGGCCTGATACAGACCCGGCTCTATGGCCGCGACGTGATGATTTCGCGCACCGGCTATACCGGCGAGCGGGGCTACGAGATATTCTGCCGTGGCAAGGACGCCGTGCATATCTGGGATACGATTCTCGAAAAAGGCGGCGACGACGTGCGCCCGACGCAGTTCTCGACGCTCGATATGCTGCGTATCGAAAGCTACCTGCTGTTCTACCCCGGCGACAATTCCGAGACCTTCCCCTTCGAGGATGGCTCACCCGCAGGAGACAGCCTTTGGGAACTGGGCTTGGACTTCACGGTGTCGCCCGGCAAGGAAGGCTTCATCGGTGCCGAGAACCACTATGCGCGCGAGGGCAAGGAGCGGTTCAAGATCTTCGGCGTGAAGCTGAAGGACTCGATGGACCAAATGGAGATGTATGCCCGCGTCAAGCAGGGCGACAAGGATGTGGGCGTCATTACCTACGGCCTGTCCTCCGAGCTGAACGGTTATTCCGTCGCCATCGCGCGCCTCGACCCGTCGGTCGCGGTTGCGGGTACAGAGCTGACCGTGGTGCAGACGGACGGGACCGAGCTTGCCGCTACCGCCGCTGAAATGCCGTTCTACGATGCGGATAAGTCGATCCGTACCGCCAAGGGCTGATCTGAATAACGGGGAAGGGGTCATCCCTTCCCCTATCGCCCAAAAGAGGACCGAATGTCGAAATTCGAATTTCCCCCTTCCATCAAAAGCCGCCCTGTCTGGGGGACGCTGGAAGCGCGCGCGGGCAAGCATCATCTGATGATCGCTGATGCCGAAGGGGCCGAGGCCATTCTCGGCATCGCCACACCGGAATTAATGGCGAATACGCACATCATCTACATTCCGGCTGGCACTGATTACGCCGCTCGACTGAGCGCGCTGAAGCCCGCGCAATTCTACGAGGGGCCGTCCTACGCCGCCGCCGTCACGCGCATCCAACGCGTCTTGCAAGACGCGCATATGGGGTTGCAGGTTTACCTGACAGGCACTGAAGGCTTGATGGGACAGGCGATGCACGAGGCGATGCAGGCTGGCATCCCGCACACCGCGATTCAAACCGAACATCGCGGCAGCGTTGCCCGGCGGATGCAGTGCGTGCATTGCAAGGGTATCACCGAGAATGTGGAGACAGACCCCTTCGTCTGCTCCCATTGCGGCCTGAACCTCTTTGTGCGGGACCATTACTCGCGTCGCCTCGCCGCCTATCAGGGTGTGTGCATCGACGCGGAAGACCCCGGCAACGTGCCGGAGCCGAAAGGAATATACGAATGAGCGGTGCGGAGAAAATAGCGGTGCGCGTGACCGACATCACCCCGCTGAACGAACTGGTGACGCGCTTCCGGTTCGAGCCTGTAAACGGCGGTCTGTTGCCCACCTTTTCGGGTGGGGCGCATACGGTGGTGGAGATGCGGGACGGCGATATTACACGCATGAACCCCTATTCCCTGATGTCCGATCCGTTTGACCGCAGCGCCTATACCATCTCGGTCCGGCGCGATGACGAGGGGCGTGGCGGCTCTAAATTCATGCACACGCGCGTTAAAGTGGGCGATGAGATGATCGTCTCGAACCCGGTCAACCTGTTTTCGCTTGATCTGAGGGCCAAAAAGCACCTGATGATCGCGGGCGGCATCGGCATCACGCCCTTTCTTGCGCAGATCAAGCAACTCGACCGCGCGCATGGTAATTGGGAGCTGCACTATGCCTGCCGCTCTGAGGCGCTCGGCTCCTATGTCGATTATCTGACAACGACGCACCCGAACGATGTCAGCGTCTATTACGACGATCAAGGACAAGCCATCGATCTCGACAGCCTGCTGGACGGGCAACCGTTGGGCACACATATCTATGTCTGCGGGCCGAAAGGGATGATCGAGTGGGTGCGCGGCAAGGCGGCGGAGATGGGCTGGCCGCGCGAAGCCGTACATTACGAGGAATTTCTCGCCCCCCAACCGGGCAAACCTTTCGAGGTGAAGCTGGCTATCTCCAACAAGGTAATCCAAGTCGGCGAGCAGGAAAGCCTGCTGGAAGCCATTGAACGCGCCGGTGTCGATGCGCCGTATCTGTGCCGGGGCGGCGCTTGCGGTCAGTGCGAAACGAACGTGGTGCAGGCCGAGGGCGAAATTCTCCACCGCGATCACTGGCTTGAGGACGATGAGAAAGCCAGTGATACCAAGATCATGCCGTGTGTCTCGCGCTTCGAGGGCAAAACCCTCGTGCTGGACCGATAAGGATTCGACCGATGAGCATACAGTTCCACAAAGAAACATTTCGCGGCGATTATTCGTTCCACAATTCCGAACGCGCCATAAAACGCTTCCCGTTCCCATTCGATAAAGACAGCTACATGTATGCCGTCAATATGGAGCAGCACCGGGGCGGCCCTGCCGACAGCATTTATGAAAAACGCTTCGACGTTGATGAACACTATATTTCCGAAATGGATGACCGTGCGATGGTCCTCGCCGATGATCCGCTGCGTTGCCAGTCGCTGCCGCATATGACGTTGGCAGGGTGGGATTTGCTGGAACTCATCATGGTGTCGAAATCCGAAGATTATCCCGACCTGTTCGAACTGCACCGCAATGGCGATCAATGGCGTTGGATCAACAAGCCGCTGGGCATCGATGACAGCTTTACTTTCATGGACGAAACCACGCTGCCCTACGGCCCGATGGAGTACATCACGCGCCAGACCCAAGGTGATTTCTGCGTGCTGGACCAGCGCGACGATAACCTGTGGATGGACGCCGGAATGGTGACAACGCAAGCGGATTGGTCGCTGGATTTCGATATTGGGATGAACTTTTTTGAATGGCACGCTCCGGTCCCTCTGGCTCATGAGAAGGGTATCTTTGTGCGCGCCCTCAAATTCCTGTTGAATATCCAGCAAGGCGCCCCCGCGCGGCGGTTGAACTGGACCATGACGGTGAACCCGCTGCTTGATACCAGTCCTGAAAACTACCACAAATGGGGCATCCAGAAAACGACGCTGACGCCGGAGAACATCGCCGCAAAACAGCATCTGCGCGTGGAGTTGCAGACATTTTTCCGGCTGCCGCGCTCCAACGCGCTCGTGTTCCCGATCCGCTGCTATCTCTGCGCGTTTCAGGATTTGATGACAGTGCCGAAATGGGGCCGCCGCTTGCATCGGGTCATCCGCGATCTGCCGGTGGAGTTGGCGACCTATAAAGGTTTCATCGACAACCGCCCGATGATGCTCGATTACCTGTCGCAATTCGATGACGGACAGCCGACGAGCCTCGGCATCTGGCCCGATCTCGATACGGAACCGCCCCTCAAATCCGCATAAGGCGGATGGCCTTCCAAAGTTGGATGGTGCGCAATGACCCTATGGGTTGAGCGTTATAGCGTTTTCAAGGGCAATGGGTTCATTGCCCGACTCGGAAAACGCGCTGAAACAAGAAGTTAGAGCATCCTGAACGATCCTCATATCGTTCAGGATGCTCTAAGCGCTTGGCCACGGTCCGGAAACTGATCCGATATTCATGCCGCACCCCCGCCAAATGCCGCTTCACGTTGGCGCAGAATGGCCGTGAGTGTGTCGTTGTATGGGGTGGGGACGGCCATCTCGCGGCCCAGGACCGGGATAATTCCATTGATTGCATCCAACTCCGAGGGCCGTCCCGCCATGTGATCCAGTAACATCGACGGACGTGCTTTGGGCATGGACGCGCCAAAGGCTGTGACATAGGAAACCGGGTCATCAAACGACAGCGGCACGCCTTTGATCTGCGCGATTGCATGTGCCTCGCGCATCGCGCCGAGCGCGATTTGCCAGTGATCGGGGTGGTCCATCAACTCGCCTACAGTGACGTTGAAGGTGGTGCAGGGCGCGCTGAACGTCACGTTGCACAGGAA
>CALDZQ010000025.1 GCA_937944035.1 uncultured Neomegalonema sp.
AGGGCGCGGCATATCCATCCGGTCGATGCCGTTCTGGCAGATTGCCATGCGCTCGCGCTCTACGCACTGCACGAGCCGCCGCCGCACCCCCCGCCGCCGCCATGACCGGAAGCGCGACATGACAGAAACACCACCCCCCTCCCCCCGCAATAAGGGCGGGAGCCGTCTTGCCGTGCCTGACGCTCCGATCCTCTACAGTTTCCGCCGCTGTCCCTATGCGATGCGGGCGCGGCTGGCGATTGCGGCATCGGGTATAGCGGTTGAGCATCGCGAGGTTTTGCTGCGTGACAAGCCGCAAGCCATGCTTGATGCCTCGCCGAAAGGCACGGTCCCGGTGATGGTGTTGCGCGATGGCACGGTGATTGAGGAAAGCCTGGATATTATGCTGTGGGCGTTGAGCCGGAACGACCCTGAGGGCTGGCTTGGCGGGGGCGATGCACTGGCCCTGATCGCCGCCTGTGAGCGGGATTTGAAGCCCCATCTCGACCGCTATAAATACGCGCAGCGGTTTGAGGATGCGGACCCGAAAGCCGCGCGGGACGCGGCCTCGCGCTATATCCACCGCCTTGACGGGATGCTGGAAGGCGGATTTTTGACCGGGACGCGGGCGCGGCTGGCCGATTTCGCCATCCTGCCGTTTATCCGGCAATTCGCCCATGTCGATCGGGAGTGGTTTTACGCGCAGGACTGGGCGCGGGTCTCGCGCTGGCTGACTGATTTTGTCGGGTCCGGGCGCTTCGCGCAAGTGATGGAGAAGCATCCGGTTTGGCGGGAGGGGTAGGATTAAAGCGATTTCGAGCAAGGTGGAAACACCTTGCGACTCGGAAATCGCGAAAAAACAAGAGACTACAGCGTTGTGCGTGGTTCATAAATTACGCACTACACGATAGAGCGATTTCGCGGCATTAGGCAGCAAACGCTCTATCTCTTTGTTCTGATGCTAACCCGCTTTTTGCTCGCTGACCACGTCTTCTCCGGCCGTTGCGCCGCCGAGGCTGACGATGCGGGTCATCGGGATCCAGACATGGGCGCTGGTTCCGACGCCCTTGCGGGATTCGATCTCAAGATCGCCGCCATGCAACTCAACCAGAGAGCGTGTAATCGGCAAACCAAGCCCGGTCCCGTTATGGTTGCGCGACAACTCGCTGTCGATCTGGCCGAATTGCTCCAGCGCGACTTGCAGCTCCTCCTTCGTCATCCCGATTCCGGTGTCACTGACGGTGATGCGCAGACCTTTGGGGGCGAGCAACTCGCCGCGCAGGGTGATCCGGCCGCCCGGCATGGTGAATTTCACGGAGTTCGACATCAGATTGAGGATCACCTGCTTGATCCGGCGACCATCCACCACAACGCTGGGTAGAGGCGCGGGAATCTCAAGCCGGATGTGCAGCCCGGCGGACGACGCCCGCTCGTGAAGCACCGTCCGGCATTTGGAAAGCATCGAACTGACATCGGTTTCCTCCTCGATCAACTCGATCTTGCCGGCCTCGATTTTCGAGAGATCAAGCACGTCGTTGATGAGGTCGAGCAGGTGTTTGCCGGAGGAATGAACGCTTTCGGCGTAGTCTTTATACCGCTCGCCAATCGGGCCGAACAGCTCGTCTTTCATCACTTCCGCAAAGCCGATCACAGCGTTCAGCGGCGTGCGCAACTCGTGGCTCATATTGGCGAGGAATTCGGATTTGGTCTTGTTCGCCTCCTCCGCCTGACGCCGCGCATCATCGAGTTTGGCCTGCGCGGTTTTCATCTCGGTGATGTCAAGCATGTAGCCCTGCGCGATGCGCGAGCCATCCTGACGCGGAGAAATGGTCAGCATGTTGCGGATGTGGATAATCTGGCCGTCGGCGCTGCGAATACGGTATTCGAGCATCGCATATTGACCGTCTTCAAGGTTTTTGAAGCCGTCCACGAATGTCCGGTGACGATCTTCGGGATGCACATGGCCAACCCAGAACCCCGCCGAGCGCCACGAACTGACCGGATACCCCGTCATTTTCGCGATCTGCGGCCCGATATACGTGAAGCGCTGGTCGCTGAGATCGGCGGCCCAAGGGACAACATTGGTGGATTCAGCGAGGCGGCGGAAGCGTTCCTCACTGCGTTTCAATTCGGCCGTGCGCTTTTTGAAGTTACGGTGGGTTTTCAGCAGGCGCTGTTCCGAAGCAACGCGGCCCTCGCTCTCTTTATGGGTGACGAAAACAACGCCGAGCGCCGCAGCCAGTCCGGCGAGGAGCGAAAGCACTTTACCGATGAGGCTTGATGAGAAAATACCCGCATTCCGGACGGGAACAGTGACCTGAAAGCCCTGCTCACCCATCGGAATGCCAATATCACGCTGCTCGCCGTTCGAGCGCACGAAATTTCCCTCCGGCAAGCGGATCGCCTCAATCGGGCCGGTCATTTGAGCGGGTGGAACGGCGATGTCGCCGAGGAATTTTTTGGCATCAACCAACGCAGCAACCGCGCCGACCAGCATTTCCTGCCCGGTCGCCGGATTGAATGTCTGCACCGGAAGCACACGCCAGAATGCCCGCGCGCCGGCATCGCCCAAGCGCATACCCGGCACGCCGCGCACATCACCGCCATCCCAGCCGAACATGGCCGAAGTCACCGGCGCGTTTTTCGCAATCGCGTTTCCGAGCGTGCGCTGGACCTCATCCCCTGCGGCGAGCGCGAAGGGCAGTTTGCCGCCGTTACCGATCAGCGGAAACGCGCCCGCCCGATTACCGTTCGGTGTTGAGACATGGGCGGTCGCCATGTAAAAGACTTGCCCGCCCGCACGAAACTCGGTCACGCCTTCCGCGATAGGCTGCGCGATTTGATTGGCAATCTCGCGACTGGGGGCGCTGCGGAAGAAGGCGAAGGCGTGAACGTCATTGGTGCGCTGGAAGAAATCGCGGGTGATTTTGGCAAAACGCCCGCGCTCGCTTTCGGCGTTGCCCGCCGTCGATACCACCAGCAGGCTGGCGGCGGAGAGTCCCTGATCGATGGCCGCTATTGCGCTGACACCGCCCTGAACAATGCCCGAAGCATTCGCGGCCTGGGAGAGCGCTACTGATTCCCGGTTCCCGCCCGACTGCGCCACGAGGACGGACAGTCCCACGATGAGGCCAATGCCTGCAGCCGCAAGCCAACGAAGAAGGCCTGTATTGCTCATATCCTGCCACCAATCCTACTGCACGGGATACCTTTCCCGATTCCCCGCAGTATTAAGTCAGCCCGCCTAAATTATCGTAAAAGCTGGCGTAATTTCTTACATGGCATCTGCCGCAAGCCTGACCGCAGCCCGGCTTATGCCATGCGGCACAGCGCGCGTGACGGGCTTCGAGGCATATTTTTTGGATGGATGTTTAAGATTAGTTTGCATACGTTCGTTTTATGTTCTAATAACAATATAGCATTTCGAACAGAACGAGGCATCCATGACAATCACACATATCTCCACAGCAACGCGTAGTTTGCGTGACCGTCTCCCGCGCCTGCGCGAGACTTTAAAGACCGACCGGACGATTGTGTTCTTATGCTTTTCCGAACCTATGGGCGGTGTTTTCCGGATGGATCGGGGCGTATCCCACCTGATAGAGCGGATCGAACGCACGGACATCACCACGTTGGTGAAGATCGGTTTTCTGCGTGAGCTGTCGCGCTCCGAACGCGGTGTTCGCTATCACGCTGTCGGGACAAACCCCCTGCCCAAGCCGCGCCGCGCGCAAAAAACGCAAACCGCTGCGGACCGTCATAAGGCGAAATTTCTGGAGGCCGAGAAACTGTTCCGCCCGACACCGAACGCCAAGCCGGAGCGGATCAAAGTCAATTTGGGGGAATCGCCGCTCGGCTGGCTATCGAAACGCAAAGATACGCAGGGCCGCCCTTTTCTGTCAGAAACCGAGGTCGATGCGGGAGAGAGGTTGCGCGCGGATTTTGAACGCGCTCAGCTGGGACCGTCGGTCACGCAGGATTGGCGGCGCTTTCTGACGGCCGGAAAGGCGAAAAAGACACGCGCGCAGATTGATAACGCGCCGGATGAGGGAGCAGAGTTCGCGCGTAAACGGGTGATGGATGCCCTGGATGCGCTTGGCCCCGGCCTCGCCGATGCTGCACTGCGCACATGCTGCTTCTTGGAAGGGTTAGAAGCGGTGGAGCAAGCGATGGATTGGTCGGCCAGATCAGGAAAAATCGTGCTTAAGATCGCGCTGCAACGTCTTTCTGACCATTACGAGCAGCAAAACGCGGCAAATCATGCACAGCAAAAAGGACACTTGCAATCGCAGCACCCTTGACGCAGTGCAGCATTTTACATATTTATGCTGCAACGCAACATCGGAGCTTTGCAATGAACAAGTCTTTTATTGAAGAAACGGGTACGCGGGCTGTTGAGCTCGCGACCTCCCTCGGACGCATCCACGCCGAAAATCTGACGACGATGGCGGATGCCACGGCGAAAACGCCGCTTGGCCCGCTGTTCTCCATCAATGCGAAACTTGCAGTGATGACCACCGAAGGTTTGGAAAGCGTGTTCGCACCTTTTGCGGTATCGAAACCAACGCCTAAGAAGGCGGCAAAGCCTGCGCCCGTTAAAGCGAAAGCGGCGGCCAAGCCTGCAAAAGCAAAGCCTGCCGTCGTTGAATCAATCGAGCCGGAAGCGGAAGATGTGATTGCGGACGCAGCTGTTGAGAGTGCGCCGGAAACGGCAGCTAAACCCGCTGTTAAAACCGAAGCGATCAGCGAAACAGTCTCGATCCATGACGACCTGAGCGCGATCAGTGGCGTTGGCCCCTCGACGATGCGCAAGCTCAAAACGGCAGGCGTCAACACGTATGCTGACATCGCCGGCATGTCGGTCGAGAAGTTCGAAAGCCTGCTCGAAAGGTATGACATCCGCATGATGCGCTACAGCGCGGCGGATTGGATCGAGCAAGCGAAACAACTGTCTAAAATCGCCGCTTGATAGTACCACTGAATACCGGAAAAGCCCTCTGCGTGAAAACGAGAGGGCTTTTTTGACATTATCCTTGAGCCGTCGCGGCCCCGATGATGCCCAGAAAATCTTCGGCTTTCAGGCTGGCCCCGCCGATCAGGCCGCCATCGACATCCTCAATCGCGAAGATTTCAACCGCATTGCCCGGCTTGACCGACCCGCCGTAAAGCAACCGGACGCCGTTGCCCGCGTCGCCATAATGGCCGACCACAGCGCGGCGGATCGCGGTGTGCATTGTGGCGATGTCATCGACGCTTGGCACGCGGCCCGTGCCGATAGCCCAGACCGGCTCGTAAGCCACAACCACATTTTCCGCACCGCCCGCAGGGAGAGAGCCGGAAAGCTGAGCCAGAACAACCGCTTCAGCCTCGCCCGCATCGCGTTCGGCCTCGGTCTCACCGACGCAGACGATTGCGGTCAATCCCGCATCCAAGGCGGCCTGCGCCTTGGCCTGAACCAGATCATCAACCTCGGTATGGTCCGCGCGGCGCTCCGAATGGCCCACAATCACGGCTTTCGCACCGACATCGGCCAGCAATTTCGCGGAGACATCGCCGGTATGCGCGCCGCTTTCATTAAAGTGACAATCCTGCGCGCCGATGCCGATGCCACGCCCCTCGGATGCGCCGGAAAAACGACCGATCAGCGGGAAAGGCGGGCAGATCAGAACGTCCAAGGCAGGGCTGTCACCCACACCATCCATCATCGCCTGCAATTCGGTCATGGAGGCGGTGTCGCCATTCATTTTCCAGTTACCAGCCACCATCATACGCCGCGCGTCACTCATGCTCGTTCTCCAGTTTCAATCAATTTCACAGAATTAAGCGTTCGCGGGAATGTCGAATTTCACCGACTCGCCGCAGCCGCAAGCCTCAGACACGTTCGGATTGCGGAATTTGAAGCCCGATTCAAGCAACCCCGTTTCGTAGTCAATTTCAGTGCCGATCATAAACATCACCGCAAGCGGCGCGATCAGAACCCGCGCGCCCTCCTGCTCGACCATCTCATCACCGGGGGATGCCTCTGAGGCGTAGTCCATCGTGTATTCCATCCCCGCACAGCCGCCCTTCTTGATGCCGATGCGCAAGGCATAGACCGGGTCATCCGTGCGCTGCATCAGCTTATGCAGTTGCGCCACCGCTTTGGGCGAAATCGTCAGCAAAGCTTTGCCGTCAGGAACACCGAACATCGCCAAACTCCTTACATAAAGCCCAATTCAAGCCGCGCTTCGTCTGACAAACGGCCCATATCCCACGGCGGCTCCCACACAAGCTGCACATCAACCTGCTTGATCCCCGGCAGAGGCTCTACGGCATCCGCGACCCAGCCCGGCATCTCGCCCGCAACGGGACATCCCGGCGCGGTCAGCGTCATATCAACCTCAACCGCATTCTCACCGTCAATGCGGATCGAATAGATCAGGCCGAGATCGAATATATTGACGGGTATTTCAGGATCGTAAACGCTGCGGATCGCCTCGACCACTTCCTCATACATGGGATGCTGTTCGGAAGATTCGCGAATGATCGGCTCGCCTTGTTTGGGTTCAGCCGTGGTGGTTGATTCTGTCATCGGTATTCTCCATCAGGCAGCGCCTTGTCCCTTCATATATAGGGGATCCGGCGGGGCGGGACCAGAGCCGATGTAATATATACAGCATGTCGCAGATTGATTCAGTTTTTAACAATATCTGGCGGGTAATATAATTGATATTGCTTCTACCTCCCCTAAAAAACTCACGCCCGCACATGTTGCGGGCGTTTTCTTTTAGAGGTGGCCAAATAATCAAAACACCGCTACGCCTCGGCCATTGCTCCCGGCACATTCTGCGCCAGCATTTCCAGCACCGCCATCCGCACGGCGACACCCATCTCGACCTGCTCTTGAATAACCGAGCGGTTGAGATCGTCGGCGAGGTCTGAGTCGATCTCGACGCCCCTGTTCATGGGACCGGGATGCATCACGATCACGTCGTCTTTGGCCGCCGACAGCTTGTCCTCGTCCAGCCCGTAACGGTGGAAATATTCGCGGTGCGAGGGGATAAACCCGCCGCTCATCCGCTCCTGCTGAAGGCGCAGCATCATCACAACATCGCAGCCTTCCAACCCCTCGCGCATGTCGTCGAACACCTCGCAGCCCAGCCGCTCGATCCCGGCGGGCAGCAATGTTGGCGGGCCGATCACACGGACACGGCTTTCCATTTTGTTGAGCAGGTGGATATTCGAGCGGGCCACGCGGCTGTGCAAAATATCCCCGCAAATCGCGACGTTGAGGCGGTGTAGGCGACCCTTGCGGCGGCGGATGGTGAGGGCATCGAGCAGGGCTTGGGTCGGATGCTCGCGCCGGCCGTCACCCGCGTTGATGACCGCGCAGTTGACCTTTTGCGCCAACAGATTGACCGCCCCGCTCTCGCCATGCCGGACCACCAGAATATCGGGGTGCATGGCGTTGAGCGTCATGGCCGTGTCGATCAGCGTCTCGCCTTTATTCACGCTGGAAGACTTGACCGACATGTTCATCACATCCGCCCCAAGCCGCTTTCCCGCCAGCTCGAAACTGGCCTGCGTGCGGGTTGAGGACTCGAAGAACATATTGATCTGCGTCAGCCCCTTGAGCACATCCCGCTTTTTACGGGTCGCACGATTGAGTGTGACGCAAGTATCTGCATGATCGAGAATCGCCGTGATGTCCTGCGGCGAAAGCTCCTCAATGCCGAGGAGATGGCGGTGGGGGAAGGGTGTTGTCATGGGGGTGGTATACAGTCAAAAGCGATCTTGCCCCAATATAAAAGCGCATGAAAATGCCCAATCTTGGGGCAATTTCATGCCCGCATTGATCGCTTATGACTTTTGCGTGGGCAGGGTGTGGGGAAGCGAAGATGGACATCGCGATTATACAGTCCCGCCGCCGGGAGTTACCTTTCAAAACCTGAAACCTGCCCTCATGCCAAGATTGTCGATGCCCGGATTAAGTGATGACAGAAACGCATTGGATTCGTGATCGAAGTAAACTGACAGATTAAACCGCTCGGTGACATCGACGCCCAACTCCGCCGACAACCTGAACAGCACTTGACTACCCAGCGCTTTTTGATCCGCTGTTTGATCCAGAGTTTCGCCATTATGCAGCGTCCCGCCGCCGGCAAGCCCCAGCCAGACGCGATCTGTGAGATTGAACGTCCAAGTCACACCCGCATAAACCTGACTGGTATCGCCGCGTGTGTTCACTTGTACGCCCAAATGCGGGCGGGGGCTGAAGATTGGCGCTAAAAGTTTTGGCGAGACGAATAAAACCTCGGCGTTGATATCCACGCCGCCCTCGACCGGATCAGCTGCAACAATCCTCAGATCGTGTGCGAGAACGCCGAGTTTTATCTCTGACACGATGTCGGAGGCGGGTTCGGCAAAGGCTGTATTGGCGGAAAATAAAACGGCGATGATCGCAAAGCGCAGGGTGGTGAGCATTTCGTGGTCTTTCCGGTCGGTAGAGTATTTTCGGGCCACAAAGCATGTGCGCTTTGCCCGAAAATCACTCTCAATTTGTGCGCCCCACGGGCTGGGTTCTAATTTATTGCGGTGTCGATTACCAGAGCGCATTGCTCCATGTGGAGCGTATGGTCAGGTCTTTTTGCACAAATAGAGAGCGATGTAGGGAGGCATGTTGGGGTGGGCGTCAGCACGAGTTTCCATCTCCCCTGAAATACCACCGAAAACGCTGGTCCGTCCGATGCTGGGCCAGTTGAATCCTTGAATGAGTTTATAGCTGAACTGCGGAGGAGTGTTTTTGCCAACATCGGGCAAATCGATATCTGAACCATAACCGACTTCTGCCGCGATGTAGTTGCGGCCCCCCGGTTGTTTCTGAAAACCGATATTATTACTGAACATTGAATGAGAATGCCCAGGAACTTGTTGTTCAGTAAGCGCTACGAATTCAGCTCCTCCAATAGTGGAATTTGGAGGCGTTACCATACTTGGCTTCCAAGCATCCCTTGCCCTCAAACCTTTTTTGTAAGGGTCATTTATCGGATTTCCAGCGCCTACGATCATCCGCCCTTGCCCCGGATGAAAGTCTGACCAGCCAGCGCCCAATTCGGTACAAATTTTCCAAGACGCGATTACAATGCCAGTGGTCATAAGTCCTGAATTAGTTGCGGATGATAATGTGCCAACATCAGGTTTTTCAATTGCACCAAAAGCCTTCCCCCAAATCTGAAAAGGTTTTTTTGAAATGTAAGTGCTGTGCACGAGCATCGCCACAAAAACGAAGATCGCAATGCTAGACAGCCAACTAGGCACCCTTTTCAATAAACTCTCCACATCACCTCCAAAGAAAAACCCCACCGTTTCCGATGGGGTTATTCTTACATTGCAACTCTAAATCGTGCAATCGGCAGCCTACCCCGCCCTGTTCGCGATCAGGTTATCCACCACTTCCGGCTCTGCCAAAGTCGAGGTATCGCCCAGCGAGCCGAAATCGTTCTCGGCGATCTTGCGCAGGATGCGGCGCATGATTTTGCCGGAGCGGGTTTTGGGCAGGCCCGGCGCCCATTGGATCACGTCGGGCTTGGCGATGGGGCCGATTTCGGCGCCGACCCAGTCGCGCAGCTCCTTGCGCAGCTCTTCGGTTTCCACCTCGCCGCCCATCAGCGTGACGTAGCAATAGATGCCCTGCCCTTTGATGTCGTGCGGATAGCCGACGACGGCGGCTTCGGAGACTTTGGGGTGGGCGACCAGCGCGCTCTCGACCTCTGCCGTGCCCATGCGGTGGCCGGAGACGTTGATGACATCGTCCACGCGGCCAGTGATCCAGTAATACCCATCCGCATCACGGCGGCAGCCGTCTCCGGTGAAATAATAGCCTTTATACTGCTCGAAGTACGTCGAGACGAAGCGGTCATGGTCGCCGTAAACCGTCCGCATCTGCCCCGGCCAGCTGTCACGGATACACAGCACGCCCTCGGCTTCGGTGGTTGTGATTTCCTCGCCCGTGGTCGGCTCTAAGATCACCGGCTGCACCCCGAAGAACGGCTTGGTCGCGGAACCGGGTTTCGTGGCCGTCGCGCCGGGCAGCGGGGTGATGAGATGGCCGCCCGTCTCCGTCTGCCACCACGTATCGACAATCGGGCAGCGCCCCTTGCCGACGACTTCATTGTACCAATTCCAAGCCTCCGGATTGATCGGCTCACCAACCGTGCCGAGAATGCGCAGCGAGGAAAGATCGGCCGACTCGACAAAAGCGTTACCTTTGCCCATCAACGCGCGGATGGCGGTGGGGGCGGTGTAGAACTGGTTGACCTTGTGCTT
>CALDZQ010000026.1 GCA_937944035.1 uncultured Neomegalonema sp.
TTGCGCAATTCTTCCTCCGGCACGAGCATATCGGCGGTGCATTTGCCCAAGTCGATGCGGACGGTGTCACCGTTCTTGAGCAGGGCAAGACCGCCGCCCGTTGCCGCTTCGGGGGAGGCGTTGAGGATCGACGGGCTGCCCGATGTGCCCGATTGGCGACCGTCTCCAACGCAGGGCAATGCCTCGACGCCCTGTTTGAGCAGGTAAGCGGGGGGGCGCATGTTGACCACTTCCGCGCCGCCGGGATAACCGACCGGACCCGCACCGCGCATGAAGAGAATGCATTGTTCATCAATGGCTTCTGCCGGATCATCAATACGGTGGTGGAAGTCTTCCGGCCCGTCAAAGACGATGGCGCGGCCCTCGAAAGCGTCGGGGTCGGCGGGGTTGGAGAGGTAGGTTTTGCGGAAGGCGGGGCTGATGACGCTGGTTTTCATCAGCGCGCTGTCGAAGAGGTTGCCTTTGAGATTGATAAAGCCCGCCTGCGCTTTAAGCGGGGCGTTTACCGCTTTGATAACGTCCGTGTTTTCGGAGCGGCGGCCGGCGCAGTTTTCGCCCATGCCGCGCCCGTTGACCGTGACCGCTTCGGGGTTGGGGAGCAAGCCTTCGGCGATCAGCTCGCCGACCACGGCGGGGACGCCGCCCGCGCGTTGGTAGTCTTCACCGAGATACTCACCTGCGGGCTGAAGGTTGACCAGCAACGGGATGTTATGGCCCAGCTTTTGCCAATCGTCATTATCCAGCGGCACACCCAGATGGCGGGCGATGGCGTTGAGGTGGATCGGGGCGTTGGTCGAGCCGCCAATGGCCGAGTTGATGACGATGGCGTTCTCGAACGCCTCGCGGGTCATCACATCGGCGGGGCGCAGGTCTTCCCAGACCATCCCGACAATGCGGCGTCCGGTTTCATAGGCCATCTGGCCACGCTCGCGATACGGGGCGGGGATGGCGGCGGAACCGGGGAGTTGCATTCCCAGCGCCTCGGCCAGCGAGTTCATGGTCGTGGCCGTGCCCATCGTGTTGCAATAGCCGACCGAGGGGGCGGAGCTGGCCACGAGGTCCATGAATTCCTCGTCATTGATCTCTCCGGCGGCCAGCATCTCGCGGGCCTTCCAGACGACCGTGCCGGAGCCTGTGCGCTCGCCCTGGAACCAGCCGTTGAGCATGGGGCCGACCGATAGGGCGATGGCGGGGATGTTGACGGTTGCGGCGGCCATGAGCAGGGCGGGGGTTGTCTTGTCACAACCGATGTTCAGGACCACGCCGTCGAGCGGGTAGCCGAACAGCGTCTCGACCAGCGAGAGGTAGGCGAGGTTGCGGTCGAGCATGGCCGTGGGGCGTTTGCCCGTCTCCTGAATGGGATGCACAGGCACTTCGATGCAGGTTCCGCCCGCCGCGATGATGCCGTCACGCACCCGCTTGCTGAGTTCGATATGATGGCGGTTGCAGGGCGAAAGATCGCTGCCCGTTTGGGCGATGGCGATGATCGGTTTGCCCGATTGCAGCTCCGCGCGGGTGAGGCCGTAATTGAGATAGCGCTCCAGATAAAGCGCTGTCATTTCAGGGTTATCGGGGTTCATGAACCATTTGCGTGAGCGCAGGTCTTCTATTCCAATGCGTTTGCTCATCAGCCCGACCACCCGCCGTCGATGACGTGGCCCTGCCCGGTGGTGAAAGCGCTGTCGTCGCTGGCGAGATAGACCACGAGGGCGGCGATTTCTTCGGCACTTGCGATGCGGCCCATCGGTTGACGGGCGACGAAGGCTTTCATGGCCGCGTCGTAATCGCCGGTGGCGCGCAGGCGCTCGTGCAGGCTGGGGCTTTCGACTGTGCCGGGGCAGATGGCGTTACAGCGGATGCCCTTGGTGATGTAGTCGATGGCAACGCTTTTGGTGAGGCCGAGGACGGCGGCTTTGGTCGTGCCGTAGATCGCGCGGTTCGGTGCGCCGATGATGGACGAGCAGGCCGAGGACATGTTGATGATCGAACCGCCGCCCCGCTCCAACATGCCCGGCAATGTAGCACGGATCGTGCGGAACATGGAGCGCACGTTGAGATCGAAAGCCATATCCCAATCGTCCTCGCTTGCCTCAAGGATCGTGCCCGCGTGGACGAAACCGGCGCAGTTGAAGAGGACATCAGGCTGCGCGCGCTGAACACCCGCCGCTATGCTGTCGGCATCGCGGGCGTTGAGGACGAAGGTTTCGACATTGGCGCGCCCCTCCCCCGCCATCGCGGAGAGCGCGGCCTCGTTGACATCAGTGGCGAAGACATGCGCGCCCTCATCAGCCATCGCGAGGGCGCTCGCGCGGCCTATGCCCTGCCCTGCGGCGGTAACAAGGACGCGTTTCCCCTTCAATCGGTCAGCCATAATGATCGGTTCTCCTAAAAACAGCGGGCGGTCCCCGCATCAGGTAACAAGGTTTGCAAGCGGTTTTTGTAACGGCGCTGCGGTCGGCAAAGGATGGGTGAGATTGCGGGAGAGATGATCGTGAATGCGCGAGCGAAGCGCCGCTTCATCGCGGTCGAGCGCGGCATCAAGGATCATTTTATGCTGCTCGATATTTTCGGGAATGTAGATGAACTCGCGATCCGTGGTGATAAGTTGCTGGCGGAAGCGGTGGTAGACAACCAGGTGGGTCTGCCGGAGAACATCCAGGCCGCAGCCGTCGATCAGGGTTTCGTGAAATTCCTGCTCCGCCGCGCTCCACAGCGAGATCAGGGGGGCGACATCGCCACCGCTGCGGCGAACACGGGATTCGATGTGGGAGAGTTTATGATGCGCCGCCGACAAACGCGCCTCCCACGCGACACCGCCCAGCCGGATCGACAGGCACGCGCCCTCGGATTCGAGGAGTATGCGCATATGGGTCAGCTCGTGCTGGAGTTTGTTGCAGAGGTCCGGCACGCGAAAGCCGCGTTGTTCCTGAAAATCAACCAGCCCGACGGTGGAAAGGCGCAACAGGGCTTCGCGGATTGTGTTGGCCGAGCAGTTGTAGACCTCGCGCAGAACGTCAGGGCGCAGTTTATCACCATGCGGGAAACCGCCCGATGTTAACTGTTGCCTCAGGTTGAGATAGATGGTGGTCTCTGCGGACATGCTTTGGCCTATTGTTCGACTCAAGCATTCCCGAAATTTTGAGATTATGCAAATATTTCAAAATCCTTAAAAATACGCACGAATCTGTTGCCGTATGAATTTTCGCCGTCTAACCTTCCCCCCACCGATAAAAAAGAGGGTTGCGAAACCCCGGATCAGTTCAACACTTTGGGAGGAAACAATGAAAATTCTCAAGAAAGCGGCGTCCGTCGCCCTGATGGCAAGCTGCGCGATGAGCGTTGCATTTGCCGCATCCGCCGAAACGACCAAGCTGCGCATTCAGACGCACTACGCCCCGGAAACCGCGTCCGGCCAGCTGTTGACCGAGTATGTCGAGAACATCCAGGAGATGTCTAACGGCGAGATTGAAGTGGAAATGTTCTACTCGTCTTCGGTCGTGAAATCGGTCGAGACATTCGACGCGGCGGCCACGGGTATTCTGGATTGTGATGCGACGGGTGGTGCGTATCAGACGGGCAAAAACCCCGCTTTCCAATTCGTCGGCGACATCATGGGCGGCTATGCGACCCCCGTGCAGCAGCTTTCGTGGCTGTATTACGGCGGTGGCCGTGAGGCAGCGAACGAGTTGTACAACAAATATGACATGCAGCTTGTCGGCTGGATCGTCTACGGACAGGAATCCTTTGCCTCGACCCGGCCCATCGCGGGGATCAGCGATCTGAAAGACTGGAAATTCCGGTCCCCTCCCGGCATGGAAACGAAGATTTTCGAGAAGCTGGGCGCGAAGCCGATTGTGATGGATTTCACGGAAATCTTCACCGCGCTTGAAACGGGCATCATCGATGGTGCGGATGCATCGGGTATCGCGAACAATGTGGGCCTCGGCCTCTATGACATCGCCGAATATGCGAACTATCCGGGCTTTCACTCGATGCCGTCGGATCACGTTGCGTGTAACAAAGAAGTCTGGGACGCGATGCCCGCGCATCACCGCAAGATTATGGAAATCGCCATCGGTGACATTGCGCTGAAAAGTGCGCTGGCGTTTGAGAAGAAAAACGCTGAAGCCGTTGCAAGCCTGACCAAAAAAGGCATTACGATTTCTGAATGGTCAGCGGAGGATCTGCAAACCTTCCGCACAGCGGCTCAGGAGACATGGCCTGAGTTTGCGACAACACCGGAAGCGAAAGCACTGGTCGCGAGCCATATCGATTATCTGAAGCAACTCGGCCTCGTGAAAGAGTGATGACGGGAAGGGGGCTGTGGCCCCCTTCTTCGACTTGAGCGTAATCGTGTATGAAAATCACCGAAATCATCAGCCATGTGCTGCAATACGACATGCCCGAAGAGCTGGGGTATTCGCAGCAATATTACGGCCTGCGCACGGCGCATCTGGTCGAAGTGCGCACCGATGAGGGCGTGACCGGCTGGGGCGAGTGTTTCGGGCCGGGCAGTGTCGCGCGCGCTAATAAAGTGATCGTCGAGCAGGTCATTCAGCCGATGGTGCTGGGGAACGATCCGCTGGACCGCGATGTGATCTGGCACAAGGTTTACAATCTGCTGCGCGACCACGGACAGAAGGGGATGCCGCTGCAATCGCTGTCGGGTGTGGATATTGCGCTGTGGGATATTGCGGGCAAACTTGCGGGGATGCCGCTGCACAAGCTGATCGGCGGGGCGCATCGGGAGCGGGTTTGTGTCTATGGCTATGGCATGATGCTGCGCCGTGAGGATGCGGCGTCGCTGGCCGCGCGGTTTGAGGATGAGGCCGCCGCGATCAAGGGCATGGGCTTTGCCGCGACGAAGATGAAAATCGGGCTGGGCGCGAAGGACGATGTGAAGCTGGCGCAAGCGGTACGCAGGGGCGTTGGGGATGACTTTCCGTTTATGGCGGACGCGAACCATTGCTACACGACGAGCGATGCTTTCTATGTCGGGCGCGCGCTGGACGAGTTGGACGCCTATTGGTTCGAGGAACCGGTCGCGCCGGAAGATCACGACGGCTATCGCGAGCTGCGGGCGGGGCTTAAGACGAATATCTCCGGCGGCGAGGCCGAGTTCAACCGGTGGGGTTGGCGGGCCATTCTCGAAAATCGCGGGCTGGATATTGCGCAGCCGGAAGTGTGCGCTTTGGGCGGGATTTCGGAATATCTGCGGGTCTTGGCGCTGTGCCATGCGCATTTCACGCCTGTTGTGAATCATGTCTGGGGGTCGGCGATTGCGGTGGCGGTGAACCTGCAACTGATCGCAGCGATGCCGCCGCTGCCCGGCGGATTGCACCCGCGTGAGCCGCTTTTGGAGTTTGATACGACGGACAACAAGTTCCGTGACAATCTGCTCAAAGAGCCGTTGAATATACAAAAGCAAGTCGCGGAGAACGGGGGC
>CALDZQ010000027.1 GCA_937944035.1 uncultured Neomegalonema sp.
ACCGCGCAAAGGCCCGCTTCGGCCTGGATGAGGAAATCGTAGGCTTTGCGCTTTGCCGCTGCACCCGTTGCGCCGTAGCCGGTGATTTCGCAGGTTATGAGAGCGGGGTTTTCGGTGCGCAAGGCATCGCCGCTGAACCCGCGTTTTGCCAGTGCGCCCGGCGCAAGATTGTGGAGGAAGACATCCGCTTTGCGCAGCATAGTGCGCAGGAGTGCCGCGTCGTCTGGCGCGTTCAGATCGATGCAGACGGACTCCTTGCCGTGGTTGAGCCATGCGAAGATGGTGCTTTGCCCGTTCGCACCGCGATCATAGCTGCGCGCGAAATCGCCTTCGGGGCGCTCGACCTTGACCACGCGCGCGCCGGCATCGGCCAGCAGCATCCCGCAATAGGGCGCGGCTACCGCCTGTTCCAGCGAGACGACGAAGATGCCTTCCAATTCGCGATTCAATCCCATGCTCTGCTCCGATAATTTCAGGGGAGCGTTGACATAATCTGCGCCAAGCGCAAGCGTTGATCGGGAAAATTAACGGGGCGGGTCTGACGTGAATACATCTTATGAAACCCTGAAACTGAGCACCCCGCGCGCGCATGTGATGCTGGTGACGCTGTCGCGGCCGGAGGCGTCGAACGCGATGAATACGCAGTTGTCGCTGGACGTGACCGCGTTGTTCGAGGGTTTGGCGATGGATGCGGGGGATGTGTGCTGTGTCGTTGTCACCGGAGCGGGGGAGCGGGCGTTTTGTGCGGGGGGTGATCTCAAAGAGCGCAACGGCATGAGCGACGCGGCCTGGGGGCGGCAGCATGTGATCTTTGAGCGGATGGTGCGGGCGCTGATCGACTGTCCCGTGCCGATGATCGGGGCGGTGAACGGGGCGGCCTATGGCGGCGGGTGCGAGATTGCCGCGACGATGGATTTTCTCTACGGAGCGCAAACGGCGCGGTTTGCGATGACCGAGGTGACGCTGGGGATTATCCCCGGTGCGGGGGGCACGCAAACGCTGGCCCGTGCGATGGGGGAGCGGCGGGCGAAGGAGCTGATCCTGTCCGGGCGGCCATTCTCGGCAACGGAGGCGTTTGAGTGGGGCTTGCTGAACGCGGTGTATCCCCAGGCGGAACTGATGGACGCGGCTTTGGCGACGGCGGAGCGGATTGCGGGCAATGCGCCCGTGGCAGTGCGTCAGGCCAAGCAGGCAATCGCGCGGGGGATGCAGATGTCGCTGCGCGACGGCCTCGCGTTTGAGATTGAGGCGTATAACCGGACCGTGCCGACGGAGGATCGCCGGGAGGGTGTGCTGGCTTTTAATGAGAAGCGTAAGGCTGTGTTTAAGGGCTGTTAACCCTGTTGCAATGCGAGACGTTGATCCCCGCTCCAGTTCCACTTATGAATAAGGCGCAACAAGGAAGACACCCATGCCCGTACCTGATCTGAACGAGATCGAGCCGGAAGCGCTCGATGATATGATCGGGCATATCCGTGACGCCACCGGATTCCTGAAGGCGCTGGCCCATGAGGGGCGGCTGATGATGTTGTGCCATCTGGCGACGGGTGAGAAGACTGTAACCGAGTTCGAGACGTTGCTGTCCATGCGCCAACCTGCTGTTTCACAACAGCTTATGCGTTTGCGCAGTGACGGATTGGTGACGACGCGGCGGGATGGCAAGTCGATCTACTATGCGATCGCCGACCCGCGCGTCGCGATGATGGTGACGATGCTTCATGATATGTTTTGTGGTGACGAAGGTGAGCGCTCTAATTGATCGTTTCGGGTCGATCCACTAACGAAAGTCAGTAGTCATGCCGTTTGAAGATTGGGTTCTGCCCCTGACGGGTTTTTCGGGCGGCATTGTTCTGGGCCTCGCGGCGCGGTTGGGGCGGTTTTGCACTCTGAGCGCCTTTGAGGATGTGATCTTCGGCGGGGGAACACGGCGGCTTCGCATGTGGGCCTTGGCGATTGCGGTTTCGATTGTCGGGGTGCTGGTGCTGGAGGGGGCGGGCCTGTTTTCGGCGGCGCAAAGCTTTTATCTGACGGCCCCTGTGCCGCTGGTATCAACCGTGACGGGCGGGTTTGTTTTTGGCGTTGGTATGGCGCTGGTCGGGACGTGTGGCTATGGCTCGCTGGCACGGTTCGGGGGCGGTGATCTGAGCGGGTTGGTGACGATCCTCGTGATTGCGATTGTCGGATATTTTGCCAGCACGGGTGCGCTGGGGGTGCTGCGCAATGCGTATCTGGCCCCGGAGGTGTCCACGGTGGAGGCGTCAGGGCTGTCGTATCTGGCAGGGAATGCGCTGGGCGTTGCGCCGTGGGTTTTTTCCGTGGGGGTTGCTGTGGTTCTGGCGGTTCTGGCGCTGGCGCGGCGGGGTGTCGAGTGGCAATCAATGCTGTGGGGCGTGGCGGTCGGACTGGTCATCACAGCGGGGTGGGCAGCGACCGCATGGCATTTCGAGGCGAGTTTTGGCGAATCTGCCTCGCGCAGCTTTACTTATGTGCGCCCGATGGGGGACGCGGTGATTTACACGATGACCTCCAGCGGCACAGGATTGGGTTTCGGTGCGGCGAGTGTGTTCGGTGTGATCCTCGGCGCGTTTATCGGCGCTTTGATGCGGCGTGAATTCCGCTGGGAGGCGTGTGATGATGCGCGCACGCTCAAGCGCCAGATTGTCGGGGCGGCATGTATGGGCGCGGGCGGGATTTTCGCGCTGGGCTGTACGGTCGGGCA
>CALDZQ010000028.1 GCA_937944035.1 uncultured Neomegalonema sp.
TTCCCGTTTCGCTGCGCTGCGGTAGGTGTATTGCGGCACTGTCTAAGACTGTTCGCCGCACAGCACCATAGAAAAATTTCTCTGAGTTATGCGGATAAAAACCCATGCGCCCTACTCCGCCGCCAGCGCATGACCGGCCCGCTCTTGCGCCAGTTTTGAACACGCCGCCATCGTCTCGCTTGCGCGGGCAATCGGGTTGGTCAGGTAGAAATCCCCGACGGGCGAGGTAAAATCGCCATCTCCGAGGTTGCCCCCGGTCTCGACATAAAGATCAGCCACCTCAACCGCCCCCAAGCGGGCCAGATGCGGCGCGGCTTCAAACACCTGCGCGCGGATTTGCTCAATCGTGTCAAATCCCAGCGGCTCGCCGAGGCGCTCCGACAGCGCACGGATGATCGCCCAGTCTTCTTTGGCTTCACCGGGCGGGAACGCTGCGCGATGCGTCATTTGCGGGCGGCCTTCGGTGTTCACATAAAGCCCCGATTGCTCGGTATAAGTCGCCCCCGGCAGGATCACATCCGCACGATGCGCCCCGCGATCCCCGTGGCTTCCCTGATAAACAACGAACGCACCCGACGGCATATCCGCCTCGTCCGCACCCATATTATAGACCACCTGCGCGCCGCCCAGCGCGGCCATGCCGCCTTCGGACGTAAAGCCGATGTCCATGCCACCCACACGGCTCGCCGCCGTATGCAGCACCAGCAGTTGCGATTTCGACGCCGCGCAGAACGATTGCACCGCCGCCAGAACCGCCGCGCCATCCGCACCGCTGATTGCGCCTTGCCCAAGGATCACAAGCGTTTTCTTATCGCGCGTCTCGTCGCTGACACCCTTATCAACCAGCCCGCGCAGCGCATCGCGGCCCGCGCCCATATGCGCGTACTCATAGGTCAGGTCAGCCGCCTCGCCGATCACCCCGATCTCCGCACCGCGCACCCACGCACCGCGAATCCGCGCGTTCAGCACCGCCGCCTCAAGACGCGGGTTTGTGCCGATCAGCATAATCATGTCAGCGGTATCAATATCCTCGATTTTCGCCGTCCCGACATAGCCGGAGCGGTTGCCCGAAGGCAGCGCCGCGCCATCCGTGCGACACTCCGTTGATCCGCCAACCTGCGCCATCAACGCCTTCAGCGCCCACATCGCCTCAACGGAAACCAGATCTCCGGCAACAGCCATAACTTTCTCAGGCGCAGCCGCCCCGATCTTATCTTTGATCGCCGCAAATGCCGCATCCCAGCTTGCGGGAGCCAGCTTGCCGTCCGCACCGCGAATATACGGGCGATCCAGCCGCTGCCGTGCAAGGCCGTCCACCGCAAAGCGGGTCTTGTCGGAAATCCATTCCTCGTTGATGCCGTCATGGTTCAGCGGCATCACACGGCGCACCGTGCTGCCCTCCGCATCGACCCGGATATTCGAGCCGAGCGCGTCCATCACATCAATCGTCTCGGTCTTGCGCAATTCCCAAGGCCGTGCCGAGAACGCATAGGGACGCGAGGTCAGCGCGCCCACGGGACACAGATCGATCACGTTGCCCTGCAATTCCGATCCCAGTGCCGCATCCAGATACGACACGATCTCCGCATCCTCGCCCCGTCCGGTACAGCCCATTTCCGGCACACCGGCGATCTCGGTCGCAAACCGGACGCAGCGGGTGCATTGAATGCAGCGCGTCATATGGGTCTTGATGAGCGGGCCGAGATTAATATCCGCCATCGCCCGCTTCGGCTCGGCAAAGCGGCTGATCCCGCCGCCATAGGCCATCGCCTGATCCTGCAAGTCACACTCGCCGCCCTGGTCGCAAATCGGGCAGTCCAGCGGGTGGTTGATGAGCAAAAACTCCATCACCCCTTCACGCGCTTTTTTTACAATGGCAGAATCTGTGCGGATTTCGGGTGGTTCGCCATCGCGCCCCCCGCGCAGGTCTTTCACCTGCATCGCGCAGGACGCCATCGGTTTCGGCGCGCCTACAGCCTCGACAAGGCACATGCGGCAGTTCCCGGCAATCGACAGCCGCTCATGGTAACAAAAGCGCGGAATCTCTTTTCCCGCCTCTTCACATGCTTGCAGAACCGTCAGATCAGGATCGAATTCAAACTCTTCGCCATCGATCACAAGTTTGCGCAGATCGGCCATATCTCTTACCCCGTCAGGCTTTTTTTCCGGGGGACGGGCGGTTTAGGCCACAACGCACCCCGGCGACTCGCGAGGGGTTTTAGCAAGTCAATTCGCTCAGGTCGATGCGTCGTTGCGCACTGCACAAGAAAAAGGGCATTGCCGATGCGGCAATGCCCTCAAAATTTCCAAAACGGCACAGAGCTTACTTACATTCTCCGCCGACCATCCACATGCCGACGCCTTTATCGAATATAATCAGACCGGAGTCAGCGACAAATTCACTACCCGCGTTGAGGCAATAATCCTGATCCAGCTTTTGCTTCGCCTGATCCATAGCCTGAACCTGCTCGTCTTTTTCACCGACGAACGCGGGAGTCCGCACGACCTCGGCAACCACCAGCGCGGCCTCAGCCGTACCGTCCGCCAGTTTCGCGGAATTGGTGTTATACGAGAAACTCTCCTGCGCACTTACCGGAAGCGCCAAAACACCCGCCAACCCTGCTATAGCAATCGTCTTCATCATTGCCCGATTTCCTTTTGATATGGAACTTGTTGATAAGTCATAGCAACTACAGCAAGTTAAGTCGAACAGTTCCGCACAAAAGACAACACAAAAAAAGAGAGCAACGCCTTCTGAGCGATACCCTCTTTGAACTTATCAATCAGCAGTGGTTTACTTACAGACGCCGCCGACGATCCATTCGTTGATGCCCTTATCGAACATAATCAGGCCCGGATCGGCGACGAAATTGTTATTCGATTGCTTGCAGTAATCTTTCTCAAGCGCCTTTTTAGCTTTGTCCATCGCCTGAACCTGCTCGTCTTTTTCGCCTTTAAAAGCAGGCTTGCGCACCACGTTGGCGCCGATGATCGAGGTTCCGGCAATTTTTCCGGTCATCCAGCCATACTCATAGTTTTCGGACGCAAATGCCGTTGTGCCCAGGCCACCGGTGATGAGAGCTGCAATCAAAAGGGTTTTCATTATCAGGTATCCTACGAAATTAACGCCGCACAGGGCATGGCATCACGCGAGACCGCCGCACCCCCTGTTAGGAGACACTGTAAAATGAAATTTCTGACTAACCGTTAATACCCGGAGAAATAGGCCGTACAAAATCACCCGTTTCCGGATCCATCACCCACAATTCTCCCGTTGCAATATCAAACCATGCGCCATGCAGGTGCAAACGCCCTTTGCTCTCCAATATATTCACACACGGGAAAGTCCTCAGGTTTTCAATCGAATAGCGGATCGAAATCCGTTCCAGCGCCGTGTTGCGTTCGGCGGCGGTCATGTGCTCATAGCTGGCAACAACTTTACCCGCAGGGCGCAGCAGGCTCATCCACTTGCCGATAAAATCCCCCGGCGACAGCGGCTTATCCAACGGATTGAGCGCCGCATTGATCCCCCCGCACCGCGCGTGGCCCATCACGACGATATTCTTCACTTTCAGCGCCTGCACCGCGAATTCCAGGGCGGATGAGGTCGAATGATACGCCCCGTCCGGCTCGTAAGGCGGGACCAGATTGGCAACATTGCGCAGAACGAAGACTTCACCGGGGATCGTATCGAAAATAATTTCCGGCGCCGCCCGCGAGTCGCAGCACGCAACAATCATCGTTTCCGGCTTTTGCCCCTCCTCTGCCAGATCACGAAACCGCATCTGCTGTCGTGGTAACGCGCCTTCCACAAACGACGCATAGCCCTCAAGAAGCCGGGCGGGAAAAGACGGAAGGGCTGTCATTCAATCGCTCCTCGTAAAAGCTGCGTCAAAATGATCGGCGCAACGTTGTTTACTTTTCAGATCAGGCGCGGCCATGCAAGCCTTGCGATCAACACGACACATCATCAGACTCATTGTGCATCTGACTCAGAAAAATGACGGGGAATGCTGTGGACGACTTTCTCACGCTGGCCATCACGAATCTCAGTTCTCCGTTAATCCTGTCTTTTGTTCTCGGCGTATGCGCGGCACTTGGGCGCTCCGACCTTGTGTTTCCGGAGGCGGCGGCAAAGGCGCTCTCGATCTACCTGCTGTTCGCCATCGGCATGAAAGGCGGGGTCAGCGTCGCCGACCACGGCGTCGATATGCGGCTTGGCGCGGCGATCATGGCCGGGATCATCCTGTCCGCAGCCCTCCCCCTCATCGCCTTCAAGCTGCTGGGCGTTATGACCGCCCTCGACCGCACCAACGCGGCGGCGGTTGCTGCCCATTACGGCTCGATCTCAATCGTCACCTTCGTCGCGGGCACGTCGGTGCTGGAGAGCGCGGGCATCGCCTCGGACGGCTTCATGGTCGCAGTTGCCGCCGCGATGGAAGCCCCCGCCATCCTCTCCGCCCTCTGGCTCATCAGTCGCGGCGATTCCGAGACACGGATGGACGCAACGCTCTGGCGCGAGATCATGCTCAACGGCTCTATCGTTCTGCTGGTCGGCGCATTTGCCATCGGCATGATCGTCGGCAAGGAGGGCATGGCCGATGTCGAATCCTTCTTCGTCTCGCCGTTCAAAGGCGCGCTCTGCCTCTTCCTGCTCGACATGGGCCTCGTCGCCGGGCGCGGGCTGCGGCGCAGCCGTGACGTGCTCACACTCGGCCTGCTCGGCTTCGGCTTCCTCATGCCCCTGATCGGCTCCGCTGCCGGGGCGGCTCTCGGTCTGCTGATCGGCCTGCCAACCGGATCGCTGTTCCTGCTGATGGTGCTGTCGGCTTCGGCCTCCTACATCGCCGTCCCCGCCGCCATGCGTGTTGCGGTCCCCGAAGCGGACCCCGGCATCTACCTCACCCTGTCGCTGGGCATCACCTTCCCGTTCAACCTCACTTTGGGGTTGCCGATTTACCTCGCCCTTGCGACCCTGCTGACCGGAGGCTGAACCATGCAGACCCATAAAGCGAAACGCGTTGCCATCATCATCGAAGCCCCGATGGAGCGCCGCCTGCGCGCTGTACTCGAAGACGCGGGCGTCACCGGATACTCGATCCTTCCCGTCACAGGCGGCTCAGGCCGCTCCGGCTCCTGGAGCGCCGAGGGGCAGGTCGGCATGGCCGGAGGGATGGTTCAAGTCATCTGCGTCGTCAAACCCGAACGCCTCGACTCCCTGCTCGAAAGCGCCTTCAGCGTCGTCGAGCGTCACATCGGTGTCGTCACCATCAGCGAATGCGAAGTGCTGCGCGCGGAGCGTTTTTAGAAACAATTTCGAGCGAAGTGGATACACTTTGCGACTCGGAAAACGCGTTAAACAAAAGAGAAAAACATGCTTGAGGAACCGCCCCTTCTGACCATCGCGCGGAATATCCGCCGCCCCGACGCCGCACAGATCGCCGCGTTCCAAGGCATCCCGACCAGTTTTGTCGTTGACGCGATGTTCGGCACGGGCGCGCTCGCCAACACCATCCGTCCGTTGGGTGAAAGCCGTGACCTGAAAAGCGTCGCCGCCGGACCCGCCCTCACCGTCAACAGCGGCGCGGGCGATGTCCTCGCCCTCATCGCCGCCGTCGGCTCCATCCAAAGCGGCGATGTCGTCCTCTCTGCGGCCGACGGTTTCCAAGGCTGCGCGGCGGCAGGCGACAGAGTCTGCGGCCTCCTTCGCAACAACGGCGCGGCGGGCTTTATCACCGACGGCCCCGTGCGCGATTACGCCGGCATTGTCGAAGCCGGGCTGCCCTGCTGGGCCACGGGCCTCACCCCCGCCTCCCCCTTCACCAGCGGTCCGGGTTCAATCGGCCTGCCCATCCAGATCGGCGGACGACAGGTCGAAAGCGGCGATATGATCGTCGCCGACCATGACGGCGTCGTCGTTGTCCCCTTCGCCCGGATCGACGCAGTCATCGCCCAACTCAAAACCGTCATGGAACTGGAAAAAGCCCTCGACGCACAAATCGCCGAGGGCCTCAAGATACTGCCGTCAACCGAGGAATTGTTGGCCAGCGATAAGGTGAAGTACGTCTGACCTTCCCACCGACGGGTCAGGCAAACGCGGGTTCGATACTCAGATCAAGGCTCAAAACGCTCCAACCGCGCTGCATCGGTTGGGCAACTTGCGCCACACGCCCGACCACCGAATCCCCGCGATCCATCGCCGCCGCAAGGCTCTGCGCATGGTCCGCGCCGATATAGCCAAGCCGCTGACCGCGCTCGGAATAGGCAGAGATCGCCCCGCGCACATACGGCTCTTTCGGTTCACGCTTCAAAACCACGCGCTCCCCCGTTGCAGGCGCATCATCGACCGACGCGAGGTGGTGATAGGTCGGCCAAGCCAGCGGTGCGGCGTCAAACGTCTGAGTGGCTGAAAAATCCGCCGCAAGCGTTGCAGTCGAAGCGATGGCGGCGGAAGCACCGAGGGTTACAAGCGCCCCCCGCCGTGTGACATCAGTCTTGGATGTAATACTCATACCGTCATCATACACCATAAAATGCTGAAATTGTGGCACA
>CALDZQ010000029.1 GCA_937944035.1 uncultured Neomegalonema sp.
ATCTTGAACATGATCGACTGCAAAATCTTTCAACTCACGCCGGATTATTTCTCCTACACCCTGTCGAAGATGGCGCTGGAGAATGTGACGCGGCTTCTGGCGATGGGGTGCGCACCAAAGCTGCGCGTCAACGCCATCGCACCGGGGGTTGTGCTGCGCTCAGGTCCGCAAACCGAGGCGCAGTTTCAGGCGATGCACAACCGCAATCCCGTGGGCAAAGGGCCAACGGCGGACGAAATCTGTGATGTTGCGGTGATGCTGTCGAATGCACCTTCAACCAGCGGGCAAATCATCGCTGTCGATGGCGGGCGGCATTTCTACTCGCCCGCAGTGATGAAGGATTTCTAGGGCGTCCGGACTGAGTCAATCAGGGTGCTCTATAGCGTTATCAAGGGCAATGGGTTCATTGCCCGACTCGGAAAACGCGCCAAAACAAGAAGTTAGAGTGCCTGAACGACCTTATATCGTTCAGGGCACTCTAAGTTCGTTTCCGCTGAGCAATCGCCAATCCGCCGAGGATAAGCGCGCATCCGGCAACGTCCATCGTCTCCAACACCTCGCCGCCGATCAAAACCCCCACCGTCATCGCTGTGATGGGTACAAGGTAGCCGGCGCTGGACATGAAAACCGACCCGACCGATGAGATCACTTTTACCCGCAAGATCATCGACAGGCCCGAAGAGATCAAGCCGAGCGTCAGCAGGATCGTCCACGTATAGGTGGAGAGCGGCGCGTCGGGCCATGCCGCTATTCCGAATGGCAGGATGAGCAATCCGCCAACACCCAGCGCCAACGCCGACAGCATAATCGGATCCGTCGGCGGGGTCCGCCGCGTGATGATCGAGCCACAGGCATACGACGTTGCCGCGCACAGGCAGGCGATTTGTGCTTGCCCGTTCGCGGAGCCGAGGGCGAACAGCGTTGCAGGGCCGATCAGCAGCAGCACACCGCAAAACCCGATGCAAAACCCGACCAGCTTGCGCCGCGTGATCGTTTCGCCCGGCGAGAAAAAATGCGCCAGCGGCAGCACGAGCAGCGGAATCCCCGCCATATAAATTCCCGCCACACCACTCGGCACAACCTGTTGCGCCCAGGTAAGCAGTGAAATAGGCAGCGCCACGGTAAACACCCCGATAGCGCCGGCGCTGGCCCAAACTTCGCCATTACGCGGCAGCGCACGGCGGCTGATAACGGCATACGCCCCCACTGCGAGGGCGGCGATGATGATGCGTGTGGCGGCCACCATGAACGGCGACGCTTCGGCCAGCGCAAACTTTACCAGCAGGAACGTCGTCCCCCAGATCAGCACCAGAGAACCGACCATCGTGTAGGAGGCAGGCGTTGGCGCGGCAAGGGCGTGTGGCGTACTCATGCGGCCTGCCCGCCGCGTAGACGGGCAATCAGGTTCTGGCTGATCGCCAGCCCGATCAGGATCATTGCCAACGCAACAAACAAGCGCGACGAAACCGCTTCATTCAAGAACACCGCCCCGAAAATGACCGCCCAAACAGGTACCTGATAATTGACCAGCGACAAAAACGGCGGCCCGGCCTCTTCTAAAACTTTCAACATCAGCAATAACGCGATCGCGGTCGGAAATACTGCAAGTGCCACGATTGCCGCAGTGCCGGTCAGTGATGGCATGGATTTCGGCACACCTTCGAACACCAGTGCAATCACGGTCGAGATAATCGCCGCGAGGATCATTGTTGCGGCTCCGAAGGCGACAGGGCGGGTTTTCGGCGCGCGTTTCATCACGACCGACCCGCTCGCATACCCTATGGTTGCGGCCAGACAGGCCAGTTGGGCCACAACCTCACGGTTTCCGCTGCCCAGTTGCGAGATCGCGTCGAATCCGAACAGCACCAATACGCCCAAAAAGCCGAACGCGAGACCGACCACATTGCGCAGCGAAAGCCGTTCGCCTGCGACGAAAAAATGGCTCATACCCAAAACCATGAACGGCATGACTGCCATAAACACGCCCGCAACGCCGCTGGGCAGCGACGTTTGCGCCCAAGACAGCAGCGTGAAGGGCAGGGAATTGGCCAAGACCGCCGTGCCCAGCGCGTAAAACCAAACGATGCGCCGTTTCGGCAGGCCACCACAAAGCGGATAGCTTAACGGCCAAAGGATCAGTGCCGCGATACACAGGCGGATCGCCACCAGCGTCAGCGGCTGTAAATCGTCCAGCGCCACCTCGACCAGCATAAACGCCGCACCCCAAATCACGCCAAGCGCCGCCAGCCGCGCCCAGTTGCGCCAGTCACCGCCGTCATTCATCGCTGTTCATCGGCCGGGCCGTCCTTGATCGGGTGGATATGCTTCTTTGCCTTGTGCGCTCAGCGCTTAGGCCGATCAAGGACTATTGCGGATTATTCCCCGTTCACAATTGTGTCGGCAGCACCTTGCGGATGGCTTTTGACATCTTCGGTGCGTCCGGGTTGACGCTTGAGCCGAATTTCTCAACAAAACGGCCATCCGGAGCGATCAGGAACTTATTGAAATTCCAATCAGGTTTTGCCCCTTGTCCGGCCAGCCATTGAAACAGCGGATGCGCGCCTTTGCCTTTGACCGGCTCAATCTCGGTCATTGGAAAGTCGAGGTTGAAATTCACCTCACAGAATTTTTTGACTTCTGCGGAAGACGCCAATTCCTGCCGGAAATCCTGCGATGGCACGCCCAAAACCACAAATCCTTCGTCGCGATAACGGTCATAAAGGGCTTGCAGGCCGTCATATTGATGCGTGAATCCGCAGCGCGATGCCGTGTTCACCAGCAAAACCGCTTTGCCCGCAAATGCCGACATCGGCAGCGCACCGCCCTCAATCGACGTGAAGCTGAAATCATGGGCGCTGGCGGCATTTTCGCTCGCATATGCCGATGCGATCACGCCTGAAATCAGACCTGTCGCGGTGACTGTCCTTATAAAAAAGCGCCTGTTGAACAACCCCATTGCGGTTTCTCCCATAAAAAAGCTCCCGACACACAGATGGTGCGCGGGAGCTTGAAGAAAAGGAAGGAACTACAGTTAGACCAAAGCGACCTTGTTCTGAACGCTTACATCAATCTTAAACGCGCCCCATCCGGGAACCCGCTTGTTGCGCACGACAGGCACGTCGATGGCGGCGATTTTCGCGTCCACTGTTGAACCGTTCTTCATCGCCCAATCAAGTGCGGCGAAATTCTGGTTCGTCACATAGCCGATTTTCTCACCTTGCTTGGTGTAAACCGCGATGCCGGTGTAATTGGCGGGGTGCCACTTATCAGCCTCAAGCACGACTTCATCGCCCGGTTTGGGCATTTTGTCGAAACTTTCAATCTTATGGTACATCGGCCAAGCGAGCGGAACATTGCCCAGCGCCAACAAAGGCTTGGCGTCCTTGGTCGCCGCAAAAGCGAGACCGGGGGTTGCGATGGCGGCAGTGGCACCGAACAATTTCAGAGCGCCGCGCCGTGTGGTGTCAGTCATTGATGTAGTAGTCATGCCCTCTGTATACCGCTAAATGTGCCGAAACTGTGACATTCTGTCACTTTTCAGTCTTCGGTACGTGTTACTTTCCGAAAACCCGCTCGAAAATTGTATCCACATGCTTGGTGTGATGGCCCAAATCAAACAATGCCGTCAGCTCATCATCCGTCATTGCCGCCGTTACTTCTCCATCCGCGCGCAGTTCTGTCAGGAAATCCTTGCCTTCTTCCCAAACCCGCATCGCATTGCGCTGCACCAGACGATAGCTATCCTCACGACTGACACCCTTCTGCGTCAGCGCCAGCATCACGCGCTGCGAATGCACCAGACCGCGAAACTTGTTCATATTGGCCAGCATCGTCTCCGGATAAATCACCAGCTTGTCGATCACGCCCGTCATCCGTGCGAG
>CALDZQ010000030.1 GCA_937944035.1 uncultured Neomegalonema sp.
ACCCTGTCGAACTCTTTCGGGGGTTCGGGGATGCGGGTGAAGTAGCGGACGCTTTGGCCGGGTTCGATGCTCGTCGCGTTGATGTCCTCAGGCCCGACGCTGGTTCCGAACAGCGCCTCCTCCTCAGCGTCAATCACCTGAATGGCCAGCATCGGCGCGTCCATTACCGCGTCGGAGGTGTTCAGCAGATCCGCCTCGACCAGCATTGCGGTCTCGCCGTCATACTCTTTGATGTCATAGCGGAAATTCGTCACGCGCAGCGGCTTTGTGCTGGCGGAGTTATCACCGACCAGACGCTGCGCGGTGCGGTCAACCTGCCCCGTGTACCGCTCCAGGGTCGGCGCGAGTTGCGGGAAGGTGCTGACAAGCTTGTCTTTGAAAACATAGGCGAGAACCAGACCCAACAGGGCGAGCACCAGAAGCCACAGCAGCCAGTTCCAAAAACCACCGCCGGAGCGGCGTTGCTGTTCGGCGACTTCCTTGCGGATCGTCGAGCTTTCGTGACGCTTGGGTGCGGTGGACACAACCTCAGCCCCCGCAAGCGAGCCTTCGCGCGCCGCCGGAGCGGCCTGAAACCACGTATGCCGGCAGTTGGAACAGCGCACTTGCCGCCCGTTGGGAATGAACTTTTCCAAGGGCGCAACAAAGCGCGTTTCACAATCAGGGCAGTTAAGGACAATGGTCTCAGACATTATAAACTCCACGCGCGCCTTGCATCTGATTGAACCACTAACACTTTGTTTCAAAATGGATCAAACTCCAAGTGATATTAACGGCGATCCAGCCCTTGTCGCAAGCCCTTTGCTCTGCGAGATTGGCGCGCGCGATCGAGGAGTGACGCTTTGATTCTGTTTGAGAATGTCGGATTCCGCTATGGACGCGGGCCTGAAGTCCTTCAGGGGCTGAATTTGGAGATCCCTGCGGGGTCGTTTCAATTCCTGACCGGGGCATCCGGCGCGGGCAAAAGCTCGCTGTTGAAGATGCTGTATTTGGATGAAAAGCCCACATCGGGCCGGATTTCGCTGTTCGGGCGGGATGTGACGACGCTGACGCGGGACGAAATCGCGTGGTTCAGGCGGCGCATCGGGGTGGTGTTTCAGGATTTCCGCCTGCTCGACCACCTGACCGCCGCCGAGAATGTGGCGCTGCCGCTGACGGTCGCAGGGGCGCGGGAGAGCGCATACCGCGATAACGTCGCCGAGATGCTGCAATGGGTGGGGCTTGGCGATAAGATGTCCGTGCGGCCGCCGGAGTTGTCGGGCGGCGAAAAACAGCGTGTGGCGATTGCCCGTGCCGTTGTCGCCTCGCCGGACATTATCCTCGCCGACGAGCCGACGGGCAGCGTTGACCCGGAAATGGCGGAGCGGATCATGTCGCTGTTTATGGAGATGAACCGCCTCGGCAAGACCATCCTGTTCGCCAGCCATGACCTCGCGATGATCGAGCGGTTCAAGATGCCGATCATGTCGCTGCATGACGGGACGATTTCGGCAACAGCGGGGGCAAGGGCATGAGCGCGGGCGGACGCAAAAGCGGGTTGATCCCGTTCGAGGCGGCAAGCGGATTTCTGATGCTGCTGATCGTGGCGGCGATGTCCTTTCTAGCCTGTTTCGCGCTGGCGGGATCGCTGGGCACAACGCGTGTTGCGAACAGTTGGACCGATGGTCTGGCGGGCGCGGCGACGGTGCGGATTTCGGCAGGCGAGGAAGACCGCGCGCGGCGGGTGAGTCTCGCGCTGGACATCCTGCGCGAAACCCCCGGTGTGCTGGACGCGCGGCCCCTGAGCGAAGCGGATGTGGCGCAACTGCTGACCCCGTGGTTCGGCAGCACCCCGCAGATTGGCGAATTGCCGACACCGAGCATTATCACGGTCAAGCTCGACCCCGACATGGAGCCGGACCCTGAGATTGTGCAGGCACGGCTGGACGGGGCATCATCGGGGGCGGTTTATGACGATCACGGACGCTGGCGCAACCGGGCGGCTTCGGCCGCACGGGCGGTGGGCGGGTTGTCGCTTTGGGCGCTGGGCTTTGCGGTGCTGGCGATTGCGGCGGTGGTCTATCTGGTGGTGAGCATCGCGATGGCGGCGCATAAAAACACGATCTCGGCGCTGCGGCTGGCCGGAGCGGAAGACAGGTTTGTGGCGGGCGTCTACCAGAAGCGGTTCTTCTGGCTGGGCCTGCTGGGCGGATTGCTGGGCGCTGTTCTGGCGCTGGTGGCGTTTTTGGGCATGGATGCGCTGTCGAGCGTCACCTCTGCCCTGCCGGGCATAGAGCCGCCCGCCTACTGGCCGTTTGTAATGGGCGCTGTGGTGCTGTCGGCGGGGCTGGTTGCGCTGCTGTCGGCGCGGGTCGCGGTGCTGACGACGTTGAGGCGGCGGGCATGATGTTGTTCATACGCTCGCTGATCTTCAATGTCTGGGTTTTCGTCTGGATGGCCGTGATCGGCATCCTGTGTTTGCCCATCGGCATGTGGTCCCGTGACGGCGCGTATTGGGTGACAAAGCTGTACGCGAAGCACGTCATCTGGATGCAACGCGTGCTGCTGGGCATCACGTTCGAGGTGCGCGGGACGCCGCCAACAGATGACGTGCTGATCGTCTCGAAGCACCAATCTTTCATCGATATGATCCTGCTGCATGTCACCGTGCCGCGCACAAAATATGTGATGAAGTCCGAATTGCTGTGGTCGCCCTTCCTCGGCTGGTACGCCATGCGGATGGGGACGGTCGCGGTAAAGCGGGGCAAGAAAGGCGCGGCGGTCTCTGCGATGACGGCGGCGATTGCCAAGCAGGCGCATCATCCGGGGCAGGTGTCGATCTTTCCGCAGGGCACGCGGATACAGCCCGGCGTCGATGCGCCCTATAAAATCGGCGCGTGGCGCATTTATAAAGCGTTTGATTTCACCTGTCATCCGGTGGCGCTGAACACGGGGCTGTTCTGGGGCAAGCGCAGCTTTTTGCGCCCGCCGGGGAATATGGTCCTGGAATTTCTGGAGCCGATTGAACCGGGGCTGGAGGCCCAGCCCTTTATGAACCTGATCGAGGAGCGGATTGAGACGGCT
Source organism: uncultured Neomegalonema sp. (assembly GCA_937944035.1). Lineage (GTDB taxonomy): Bacteria > Pseudomonadota > Alphaproteobacteria > Rhodobacterales > Rhodobacteraceae > JAHDDY01. The sequence goes on from CALDZQ010000030.1 coordinate 3,064, forward strand.
TGCGCCGCGATCTATGCGGAGAACGCCGCGCGCGGGGAAGGAATCAAATGGCAGCCTCGGAACGGGTAAAAAGCGGCGTCGCGCTGGGGATATTTCTGCTGTGCGCGTTCTGTGTCGCGGCGGTCGGCGGGACGGCGACGCAGGCGGCGCTGACGGAATGGTATCCCACGCTCAATAAATCGGTGCTGAACCCGCCCAACGCGGTGTTTCCGATTGCCTGGACGATCCTGTTCACCTTCATGGGCATCGCCGCGTGGCTGGCCTGGAAGCAGCGGATGGTCCAGCCGATGGCGGTGCGCGGGGCGCTGTTCATCTATTTCGTCCAGCTGATTTTCAACATGGGCTGGTCGGTAGCGTTTTTCGGCATCCGCAGTCCGCTGGCCGGATTGATCGTGGTCGTGCCGTTCCTGATGCTGGTGATCCTGCTGGCGGCGCGGTACAGGCCGATCTCAAGCGGGGCATTCTGGCTGACCGTGCCGTATGTCCTGTGGATCGCTTTTGCGACGTATCTGAATGCGACGGTGTTCTGGTTGAACTAGAGCCACAAAAAAAGCCCCGCGTGAACGGGGCTTTTTGCGGGGTTGGAAGGCAGAATCCCAAGGCGAATGACTCTACTGCGACAGGCGGATCAGCTCTGTGCCGCTGGCATCCAGAAGGCTGACGCCTGTGCCCGTCACCTGAATGCGCACCACATTCGGCAAATGCGCGAGGATTGGTCCCTCGAACGGGGCGGGTACAAAGCATTGCCGCGCCGTCACGGCAACCGTTCCGAAGCTCAGCATATCACCGCTCTGCGTGTATGAGCCGCTGGCCGTGTTGCAGCC
>CALDZQ010000031.1 GCA_937944035.1 uncultured Neomegalonema sp.
CGTCTCCAGCGGCAAGCGTGCCTCGATCTGCTCGCCCAGCCGCGCGGCGCGGGCGATCCAGCGCTCGCGGGTCACGGCGAACCCGCCCTCGCGCAAATGCCGCTCCTCCTCCGCCAACGCATCGCTCAACAGCGCCAGTGCGGCCAGCGGCTCCGGCGCGGGCGCGTCGGTCACATCGGCCACACAAACCGTCGGCCAGCGCGCTGTCTCCGGCGCATGAGCGAGGTTCACACCGATGCCGATACTCAGCCAGCGTTGCCGCTTGACCTCACCGGCTTCCAGCAGCACCCCCGCCACCTTACGCCCGTCCAACAGCGCATCATTCGGCCATTTCAACGTTACCCGCTCCGGTGCGCCGGTCAGCGCATCCAGGGTCCGTGCCACCGCAAGACATGCCGTGAACGAGCGCAACGCCGCCGTCCCGACCGCCCCCCCGAAAGGCATCAGTAATGTCGCGAAAAGATTGCCCCGCGCCGAGTCCCAAACACGGTCACTGCGCCCGCGCCCTGCCGTCTGCGTATCCGCGTGCAGCCACACAGGGCCGAACTCACCAGCCGCCGCCCGCCTTGCGGCCTCACGGCTGGTGCTGTCAATCTCGCCAAGGCTGTGAACCGGGATCAACGCGCGTAGATCGTCGCCGCGTCCGCCGCCATCTGCGTCACGCCAAGACCACCCACTACAAACAATACCATCACCGCCGCTGACAGGCCGAGCACCACGCGGAACTCACGTCCCATCGGGGTGTCGAACTCCGCTTCGCTGTCATCAAACACCATGATCTTGATGAGGCGCAGGTAGTAAAACGCACTGACAACCGCCGCCACCGTCGCCACCAGCAACAGCCAGATCAGCTCGGCCTCAACCGCCGCCTGGAACACATACCACTTCGCCCAAAATCCGGCGAGGGGCGGAATACCGGCCAGCGAGAACATCAGGATCGACAAACAGATCGCCGCGAACCCGTCTTTCTCCCACAGACCCGCGAGATCAGAGATTTTCGTGACCAGCACGCCCTCGCGCCGCATCGTCAGAATGTAGGCGAATACGCCGAGGTTCATGACCATATAGACGGCCAGATAGACCAACACGCCCCGCGCGCCCGCCTCGTTCCCGGCGGCCAGCCCGACCAGCGCAAAGCCCATATGCCCGATCGACGAATACGCCATCAGGCGCTTTATATCCGTCTGCCCGATCGCCGCAACCGACCCCAGCAGCATCGACGCCGCCGCAAGGAAGGCCACGATCAGCTGCCAGGATTCAACCGCATTGCCGAAGCCGTCATACAGAACCCGCACCATCAGTACCGCCGCCGCCATCTTCGGCGCGGTGGCGAAAAACGCGGTCACGGGCGTCGGTGCGCCCTCATACACATCCGGTGTCCACATGTGGAACGGCACAGCCGAAATCTTGAACGCCAGACCGGCCAGCATCAGCGCCAGCCCGATAACCAGCGCAACATCGCTATGATCGCCCGTCGCATGTTCAGCGATCACCGCAAACTCGGTGCTCCCCGCAGAGCCGTACACAAACGACGCCCCGAACAGCAACAGACCGGAGGACAGCGCCCCCAGCACGAAATACTTCAACCCCGCCTCGGTCGAACGCACAGAATCCCGCCGGAACGACGCCAACACGTACAACGACAGCGATTGCAGCTCCAACCCGACATAAAGCGCGATCAGATCCGCCGACGACACCATCATCGACATCCCCAGCGCGGCAAAGATCACCAGCACCGGAAACTCGAATTGCATCAGCTTCGCGCGGACCAGATAGTCCCGCGACATCCACAGCGTCACCGCCGTGCCGAAGAAGATGAAAACCTTCGCAAACCGCGAAACCCCGTCCGAGACGAACACGCCCCCGAACGCCATCTTGCTGGCATCATCTGCCGCATAGGCGACCAGTCCGGCCACCACCAGCAACGCAATCGACAGCCACATCACCAACGATGCCCCTGCCGCGTTCTGGCGGAAAACACCCAGCATCAGCAAGGCAAGCCCGCCGATGGCTAGGACCAATTCAGGAGCGGCGACGAGCAAGTTCAGCTGTTCCATGACGACGCCCCCTTAATGCGCTGCGCCGGACTTGGCTGGCGCGGCAACCGCACCCTCCGCGCCCGACTGAATAAGAATAGGATCAGGCGCACCAACCGCAGCGGTATACCCGTCCAGCAAATGCGCCACCGTGGGGCTGAACACATCGAGCAGCGCCGAGGCATTGATGCCGAAATACAGCGTCGCGGCGATCAGCGGGATCATCGTGAAAATCTCGCGCTTGTTCATGTCCTGGATCGTCTCAAGCGCCGGATTGGTCATCACCCCGAACACCACGCGGCGGTACAGCCACAGCGCATAGCCCGCCGACAGGATCACCCCCGTCGCGGCGACCAAGGCCACCCACGTATTCGCCTTGAACGCGCCCATCATCGTTAGAAACTCACCCACGAACCCGGAAGTCCCCGGCAAGCCGACATTGGCCATCGTGAAGAACAGGAAGATCGTCGCATAGATCGGCATCCGCTCGACAAGGCCGCCATAGGCCGAAATCTCCCGCGTGTGCATCCGGTCGTAAATCACCCCGACCGACAGGAATAATGCGCCGGAGATAAACCCGTGCGAGATCATCTGATAAATCGCCCCGTCCACGCCCTGCTGGTTCGCGGCGAAAATCCCCATCGTCACAAAGCCCATATGCGCAACCGAGGAATACGCGATCAGCTTCTTTATATCCTCCTGCACCAGCGCCACCAGCGACGTGTAAACAATCGCAACCGCACTCAGGAAGAACACGAAATTCGCAAGCTGGTCAGAGGCAACCGGAAACATCGGCAGGTTAAACCGGATAAACCCGTACCCGCCCATCTTCAGCAAAATCGCCGCCAGCACCACAGACCCCGCCGTCGGCGCCTCAACGTGGGCGTCGGGCAGCCATGTATGCACGGGCCACATCGGCATCTTCACCGCAAAGCTGGCAAAGAACGCAAACCACAGCAACGTTTGCACACCCGCACCAAGCTGGAAGCCCAGCACCTCGAACGGGGTCGAGTCGAACTCATGGTTCAGCAGGTCAACGATGTCCGAATTCCGGTCCGCATCCCAATACATATACAGCATCGCGATCAGCATCAGGATCGAGCCGAGCAGCGTGTAGAGGAAGAACTTGAAGCTGGCATAAATCCGCCGCTTGCCGCCCCACACCCCGATGATGATGAACATCGGGATCAGACCCGCTTCAAAGAACAGGTAGAACAGGAACAGGTCCAGCGAGACAAAAACACCGATCATCAGCGCTTCAAGGATCAGGAACGCCGCCAGATACTCCGCCGTGCGCTTCTCGACATCCCAACTCGCCAGAATGACCAACGGCATGATACCCGCCGTCAGCAACACGAACAGCACCGAGATACCGTCCACACCCAGCTTGTATTTCAGCCCGGCAAGCCACGGAATATCCGTGACGAACTGGAATCCGGTGTTGGCGGGATCGAACCCGGCAAACATCACCAGCGTCATCAGGAAGGTGACAACCGTAATCCCCAACGCCCATTTGCGCGCGGTCTGCCGTTCAGCCTCACGCTCGCTGCCCATCCACAACAGGACGAGGCCGCCGAAAGCGGGAAGCCACAGGATAATATTCAGCAGGAAGCCGGAATGCGTCATCGATCAGCCCCCCATCACTGCAAAGGTGACAACAGCGGCAACCCCGATGAACATCGCCAGCGCGTAATGGAACATGTACCCGCTCTGCATCCGGTTAAACAGGCCCGTCACCATCGGCACGACCCCCATCGACAGCCCGTCAATCGCCCCGTCAATCGTCTTGCCATCGCCCTTCTTCCAGAAGAACTTGCCGATACGCATGGCGGGATTGACGAAGATCGTCTGATACAGCTCATCGAAATACCATTTACCCAGCAGGAATTGATACGCACCGGGGTTCGCCGCCCGCATCCGCGCAGGCGTCTCAGGCCGCCACACATAGAAGTAGAGCGCCAGCAACAACCCGCTTAACATCGCGAAGAACGGCAGCGCCTTCACCCACAGCGGCACGTAGTGCGCGGCGTGAACGATGTTGTGCATCTCGTCGTATTTCTCGACATACAGATAGTTCGCTTTGGCGTGGACAATCGAATGCCCCCAGAAATCATGCGCGCCGTCGCCAACGAAGTAATTGTAGAAAACCGCCCCCGCGAGGATAGACCCGACGAACAGAACCCCCATCGGGATCAGCATCACAGGCGGGCTTTCATGGATATGCGCATAAGCGTCAGGATCGCCATTACGCGGCCCGTGGAACACTTTGAACATCAACCGCCACGAGTAGAAAGAGGTCATCGCCGCGACCAGAATGCCCAGCCAGAAGGCATATGTGCCCGCATTGTTTTGCGCCGCATATGCGACCTCAAGGACCATATCTTTCGAGAAGAACCCGGCGAAAGGCGGCACACCCGTCAACGCCATCGTCCCGATCATCATCAGCACATAGGTCGGGATAATCATCCGCCACAGCCCACCCATCTTGCGGATGTCCTGCTCATTGGCCATCGCATGGATCACCGAGCCGCAGCCAAGGAACAACAGCGCCTTGAAAAACGCGTGCGTGAACAGATGGAACATCGCCGCCTCATACGCGCCAACGCCTGCGGCGAAGAACATGTAGCCAAGCTGCGAACACGTCGAATAGGCCACGATGCGCTTGATGTCGTTCTGCACCAGACCAACCGTCGCCGCGAACAGCGCCGTCGTCGCGCCGATATAGGTGATAAACGTCGCCGCCCCG
>CALDZQ010000032.1 GCA_937944035.1 uncultured Neomegalonema sp.
GTTCTGATGAACGCGATCCCGGCCAAAGTGGCGGGTGTGCAGCGTCTCGCGCTGTGCGTTCCGACGCCTGACAATGCGATCAACCCGCTCGTCCTCGCCGCCGCGCGCCTCGCAGGTGTCACCGAAGTCTACCGCATCGGCGGCGCGCAAGCGATTGCGGCGCTGGCCTATGGGACCGAGACAATCCCCCCCGTTGACGTGATCGTCGGCCCCGGCAACGCCTATGTCGCCGCCGCAAAACGTCAGGTTTTCGGGCGCGTCGGCATCGACTCCATAGCAGGACCATCCGAGATTCTGGTGATTGCGGATGGTGAGAACGACCCGGACTGGATCGCCCTCGACCTGCTCTCCCAAGCCGAGCACGACGCCTCCGCCCAATCCATCCTCATCACTGATGACGCCGCCTTCGGCGATGCCGTCGCCAGCGCTGTCGCGGCGCGGCTAGAGACGTTGGAACGGCGTGAGATTGCGGGCGAAAGCTGGCGGCAATCAGGGGCGATTATCACGGTTGAGACACTCGATCAGGCCGCTGATCTGGCAAATAAAATCGCCGCCGAGCACCTTGAGCTATGCGTGGCCGATCCCGATGCGCTGGCCGCGAAAATCCGTCATGCAGGCGCGATGTTCCTTGGCCGCTGGACCCCGGAAGCCGTGGGCGACTATGTCGGCGGCCCCAACCACGTCCTCCCTACAGCCCGCAGCGCACGCCATGCATCCGGCCTGTCGGTGCTGCAATTCATGAAGCGCACGACGATGCTCAACTGCACCCCCGCCGCGCTCGGCGCAATCGGCGGTGCAGCGGAGACATTGGCGCAAGCAGAAGGGTTGGAGGCGCACGGCCTTTCGGTCCGCGCACGGCTTGATGCGCTGAATTCGGAGGGGTAAATGACCGCGCATATCACCACATTCCGCATCGACGACAGAGCGCTGCCCGCCCCCACACCCGAAGGCGAACAGGAGCGCAATATCGCGATTTTCGACCTGCTGGACGGCAACCATTTCCGCCTGATCGGCGACGGTGCGCCGGACGGCCCCTATGACGTGACGCTCGCGCCGGCAGACCGCCAACTCGTGTTCAGCATCACCGCAGCGGATGACAGCATCACCGAAATTACGCTGCCCTTCTCCGCCTTCCGCAAACGCGCCCGCGCATATTTCGGGGTGTGCGAAAGCTATTTCGAGGCCGTCAAACAAAGCGCGCCGGAGCAAATCCGTGTCCTCGATGAAGAACGCAAAGCCCTCCACAACGAAGGCGCAACCGCCTTGCGCGACCGCCTCGCCCCACAAGTGGAGATCGATGAGAACACATCGCGACGGTTTTTCACGCTGGTTTGTTCGTTGCTGTATCGGGGGTAGTCAGCCACTCACCGATGTTGTTTTGCAACAAGTGTTATACCAGATATTTATGGATTTTATCCGGCGACCTGGTGGCCGACTATCTTTACCGCCTTGCACCAACGCTTGCATTTTCTGAACAAAATCGCCATGTAATGCTCAGGAAGGCGCAGGCTGCGCTTAACACTATGATACGGCGGGCATTTCCGTCGGGACAAAAACAGGGAATTGAATGGCGAAGGAAGAAGTCATTGAAATGGCAGGCACAGTTATGGAACTGCTGCCAAACGCGACGTTTCGGGTACAACTCGAAAACGACCACGAGATCATTGCGCATACCGCAGGTAAGATGCGCAAGAACCGCATTCGTGTGCTGGCAGGTGATAAGGTATCGGTCGAAATGACCCCTTACGACCTGTCCAAAGGCCGCATCACGTACCGCTTCAAGTAGGCGACGTGGCGAAGACGATGCGTCTTGTTCTGGCAAGCGCCTCGCCGCGACGCCTTGATCTGCTGGCGCAGGTGGGCATCCGGCCGGATGCAGTGACCCCGGCAGACATCGACGAGACCCCCCTCTATGCAGAATTGCCGCGCGTTTACGCCGCGCGCCTCAGCGTTTCAAAGGCCGCGCATATCGCAAAACGCGACCCGCAAGCCTGCATTCTCGCCGCCGATACCGTGGTGGCCGTGGGTAGGCGTATCCTCAACAAACCGCCCGATGAGGCACAGGCCCGCAAGCACCTCACCCTGCTCTCAGGCCGCCGCCACACCGTAATGACAGGCGTGTGCGTTATGGCCGAAGGGCGCGTCTGGTCACGCACCGTCGAAACGCAGGTCCGCTTCAAACGCCTGTCAGACCCCGAAATCGCCCTCTATCTGGACAGTGGCGAGTGGCAGGGCAAAGCGGGCGGCTATGCCATCCAAGGTCTAGCCGCCCGGTTTATCCCGTGGATTGGCGGCTCGCACTCGAATGTCGTCGGCCTGCCGCTGACCGAAACAGTGGGACTGCTGGAGGCCGCCGGGATTGCGGTGACAGCGCCGTGAAAGGCCGCCTCGCCGCCTTCGACGTGACCCCCCACCTGCGCCGTGCCGCCTTGCTGATCGATGGGCGGCTCGAAGCCGTCGAGATCGACCGGCTTGAAGATACAACGCCACAAGTCGAAGCGATTTACAGCTGCAAGATCACCGATACCATGCCCGGCATAAACGCCGCTTTCGCCGATATGGGAGCGGGTCTCAGTGGCTTTTTCCCCCGCGCCGACGGCCTGTCCCCCGGCCAGATCGTGACCGCTCAAGTCCGCCGCGAGGCCGAGGGCGATAAGCTGCCGCGTCTCTCGGTTGACCTCCAATTCTCAGGGCGTCACCTGATCCACACGCCGGATGCGCCGGGCGTCAATGCCTCCAAGAAAATCGACGAGGCCGAACGCGCCCGCCTGAAAGCGATCATCGACCCCATCGCCCAAGGCGCGGGTTTTGTGATCCGCACATCCGCTAAAGGTATCCCGGCAGATGATCTTGTCTTTGAGGCCAAACACCTGCTTTCACGCGCCGAATCGCTGGTCAGGACGGGCGGGACAGGCCTCAAGCTTTCGCCCCCGAACGCGTTCATGCGGCTGCTGCGCACGCCCCTGAGCAAGGGCGCGAGCCTGCACGCCACCAACGACGCCTCTCAGATGCTTGCGGAACACAATCACCAACGCACTGACCCGACCCTGTTCGATGATCTCGACATCGAGAGCCAGCTTGACGCGGCCCTGACGCCGCATACACCGCTCCGCGAAGGCTGGATCGCCATAGAACCGACCGCCGCCTTGATCGCCATAGACGTGAACACGGGCGAGGCGCGTGGCGGAGATGCCGCGCTGCGCGTCAATCTCGATGCCGCTTGCGCGATTCCCCGCGCCCTTGCCTTGCGCAAGCTGGGCGGAACGGTGATGATCGATTTCGCGGGCGGCCCTACCGGACAGGCCCGCAAACGTCTGGAACGCGCTTTGATGGCCGAAGCCCGCCCCCGCCTCGATGATCCGCGCCTGCTCGGATGGGGTCCGGCGGGGTTGTTGGAATTTCGCTGCGCCCGCCCCGGCCGCCCGCTCGCGGCCCTGCTCAAAGGACCGAAATCATGAGCAAATGCCCGATCTGCAAAAAAGAAACCGTGACCCGGTATCGCCCGTTCTGTTCAAAACGCTGCGCCGATGTCGATTTGGGTAAATGGGTTATCGGCGGCTACACTATCCCGCTGTCGGAGAGCGCGGAAGCCAATCCCGATGCCGACCGTGCCACACGGGATGACGCGTGACCGCAAAAAGTCAATATTGATCGTTTTTGCCTCTGGACAGCCCCCCTCCCCTGCGCTATCGAACGCTTGTGATGCCCGGATAGCTCAGTTGGTAGAGCAGCGGATTGAAAATCCGCGTGTCGGCAGTTCAAGTCTGTCTCCGGGCACCATTA
>CALDZQ010000033.1 GCA_937944035.1 uncultured Neomegalonema sp.
AATCAAGCAGCATCCCTTCATAATATGTGCTTTTTACGTCCAGCGTCCAATATGAACGCAAGCCGCGCTTAGACTATCCTGAATGATATAAGGATCATTCAGGATAGTCTAACTTCTTGTTTTGGCGCGTTTTCCGAGTCGGGCAATGAACCCATTGCCCTTGATAACGCTCTAATCCGGATGCTTAACGCTGCGCCAGACTTTCTTGTTGGTGAACCAGACCAGCACCGAGAACAGGATCAGGAACATAAACGACCAAACTCCGGCCTGTTTACGCTCAACCATCTTCGGCTCCGCCGCCCACATCAGGAATTCCGAGATGTCGGCGGAGTATTGCTCCAGCGTCTCAGGCGAGCCGTCAGCATAGGTCACAAAGCCCTCATCGATAGGCTGTGACATGCCGAAATAGCCGCCGTAAGCGGTGTTTTCATAAAGAAACGCACCGCCCGATTCTTTTTCTTCACCGGTATAACCCAGCAGAATCGAGTAGATGTAGTGCGGGCCGTTCGCGCGGGCTTTTGCCAGCAGCGAGAAGTCCGGCGGGTTGCCTTCGGCAAGCGGGGTCGGGAAGTAGTCGAAAGGCTTGCCGGCACGGGTGTCGCCCGGTTCGCCCTCGTCGTCGGCCACTTCGTATTCCGCCGCGATTGCCTTGACGGCGGCGTCGGAAAGACCGGGACCGTTCTTGTCGGACAGGGTGCGGAACGACACGAACTTCATGCCGTGACACGCGGCGCAAACCTCGCGGTACACCTGCAAACCACGCTGCAATGCGCCTTGATCGAACGTCCCGAAAGCGCCTTCAAAGCCGAAATCATGCTCCAAAAGCTTTCCCTTGCCCCCTGCCGCAATCGCGGCAGAGGAACCGAACCCGATGGAGAGGGCGGTGATTGCGCTGATAATCGCGTTTTTCATAGCGCTCTCCTTATTCAGCAGGCTGTGCAGCGGCAGGCGTGCCGGGTGCAGGGTCATGCGGGTGTTTCGCCGCGAAGTCGGCTTCAATGGACTCAGGCCGTGGCAGCGGCTTCTCTATCAAGCCAACCACCGGCAGGACGATCAGGAAGTGCGCGAACCAGTAGATCGTACCGATCAGTGAAACCAGCGGGACGATGCCCTCGGCAGGCTGTGCGCCCGCCCACATCAGCACGAAGAAGTCGATGACCAACACAAGGAACCACCAACGGTAGATCGGGCGGAACCGTGTTGAGCGGACGTTCGACGTGTCGAGCCACGGGATGAATGCCAGAACGGCAATCGCACCGAACATCGCAATCACGCCGCCCAGTTTTGCGGGGATGATCCAGAACAGATCAAACGTGATCGCGCGCAGGATGGCGTAGAAGGGCAGGAAGTACCATTCAGGCACGATATGCGCGGGTGTTACCAGTGAGTTCGCCTCGACGTAGTTATCCGGGTGGCCCAGATAGTTCGGGGCGAAATACACGAATACCGCATAAATCGTCAGGAACACGAGGATCGCGAACAGGTCTTTGGTGACGTAGAAAGGCGTGAACGGAACCGTGTCTTTTTTCACCGTCTCAAGTGATTCTTTGCGAACCTCAACACCGGTCGGGTTGGTATTGCCGACGTGGTGAAGCGCCCAAATGTGCAGAACTGTAAGGCCCGCAATCACGAATGGCAGCAGATAGTGCAGCGAGAACATGCGGTTCAGCGTCGCCTCACCCACGAACGGGCCGCCCCAGAGCCATGTTTGCAGGCTTTCACCCACCAATGGAATCGCACCGAACAGCGAGGTGATAACTTTCGCTCCCCAGAAGCTCATTTGGCCCCAAGGCAGAACGTAGCCCATGAACGCGGTTGCCATCATCGCAACGAAGATCAGCACGCCGATGATCCACAGGATCTCGCGGGGGGCTTTGTAAGAACCGTAATAAAGGCCACGGAAGATGTGGGCGTAAACGGCGATAAAGAAGAAAGACGCGCCGTTTGCGTGCGCATAGCGCATCAGCCAGCCATAGTTCACATCGCGCATGATGTGTTCAACGGAGGCGAATGAGGCTGTTTCGCCCACTCGATAATGCATCGCAAGCACGATGCCTGTGACGATTTGGATGACCAGAAAAAGAACCAAAATACCGCCGAACACGTAGGCGTAGTTCAGGTTCTTCGGGGTCGGGAAATTACGAAGGTGATCGATGAGGCCCAGCACTGGCAGGCGGCTCTCGATCCATTTGGCCGAATCAGATTTCGGCTCATAATGCTCTTGAGGGATCGTTCCCATTGTCAGAAACTCCTATCCAAGCTTGAGGGTGTCATCATCGAGGAAGGCGGCCACGGGAACAGGCAGGTTCTCCGGCGCCGGGCCTTTGCGGATTCGTCCGGCTTTGTCGTAGTGCGAACCGTGACAAGGGCAGAACCAGCCGCCGAAATCACCCGCGCCATCGCCGAGCGGGATGCAGCCGAGATGGGTGCAAACGCCGCTGAGGACGATGATGTCGCGCTCTGGGTCAACGAGGCGACCTTGGAGGGATGCGAGAGAATCGTCTGTATTCGGGTTGCGCGGATCGCTGTCGGGCATCCCCGAAGCGTCTTCCGCGTTGACGGCAGCGATGTCATCTTCCGTCATACGGCGGATAAACACGGGCGCGCGAAGGAAAGAGACCTTCATCTCCTGCCCCGGCTCCAGACTGCTGATGTCAACTTCGATCGATGACTGGGCCAGCACGGAAGCGCTGGGGTTCATCTGGTCTATAAGCGGCCAAACAGCGGAGGCCACACCGATAGCGCCAACGGCGCCGGTTGCAAGAAACAGAACATCGCGACGGTCTTCATCCGCCACGTGGTCCTTAGGGTCGTGCGCATTCGCCAAGATCATTCTCCTTGGGGTCAATGGGCGTTGGTCGCACAGTGAATTGCGGCCATGATGGGGCGTATCTAGCGCCGAACGTCTACGCCGTCTAGGTGACAATCGGTCTCAAACAAGCTCTGAGAGACAGTTTTTGAAATTAAGATACTTTTTTATAGATTATGAGATTGAAAGCTGAAGCAAGCGCGGCTAAGTCTGCGCAAGTGTTGGGGCGTAGCTTAGCTGGTAAAGCAGCGGTTTTTGGTACCGAAGAGCGCAGGTTCGAATCCTGCCGCCCCAGCCA
>CALDZQ010000034.1 GCA_937944035.1 uncultured Neomegalonema sp.
CGCGCGGGGCATCCATAACGCCCCCGTCTGCATCGACGCCGCCCGCCGCACCCAACGCGCCGCCTCCGCACTGGAAACCGTCGCGACGGTAATCAAAGGGATTTGAGGCGTCTGTATATAGAGAGAGCGATCTCTCATATAAGTCATCCCCGCGCACGCGGGGATAACTTATATGAACCTCAAACGTAACTCTTCTGCTCGCTCAACGCTGATCCGGTCAGATCATTGATCCGCGTCTTGATCCGCGCACGCTCGTCGTTGGTTTTATAGACGGCGCGGGCTTTCTCGACAAAATCCGGCCCGAAATCGCTGACCTTCTCCATATCGCGCAAGTCATCCTCGATCACCCACAGCGCCTCGTTCACGCCCTGAATCTCGGCCGTCATAGCGGACAGCGCATCGGATGCCCCGACCGCCTCGTCCCGCCGCGCGGTCAGCAGGTCATATTCCTTGCGCACATGCGCCAGCTTGCCCGCATCGCTGATGCGCTCCAGCTTGATCTTCAAAATCGTGATCTTGTCGATCAACTCACCCACGGAGATCGGGGTTTCCACCAGCAGTCCACTCATGTCACGTCCTTACAAAATCGCATTTTCAATATCCGCCCGCACCATATCGAAGGGCGCGGTCCAGTCGCCGGGAATCGTTTGCCGGATCAGGCGCATGTTCTCGTACCAATAGGTGCTCTCGCCTGCGGTCCCCCAATACCAGAACGGGGGACGGGGCAGCAGAACCCAAGTCGGCTTGCCCACGGTCGCCGCCACATGGCCCAGTCCGGTATCGACCGTCACAACCAGATCAAGCTGTTCCACCAGCGCGGCGGCATCGGCAAAGTCTTTATCGGTGGCGGCGGTGTTCAGGATCAGCCCCTCGGCCCCCAGTTCCGCAATATCCGCCTCGCGCTCGCCCTTGCACATCCCGAACAGCTGCACGCCTGGGATTTCCGCCAGTTGCAGGAAGCGCCACAATTCCGTGGCCTTGCGCTTTGCCTGCACAAAAGTCGGACTGCCTGCCCAGCAAATGCCGATCTTGTAAAAATCCTTATACGGCGCGGTCAGCCGCTTCGCCCGTTGCCGCGCCTCTTCGGGTATATAAAGAGGCGGCGGGGCAGGGCAGTTATCGGGCCGCAACCCGTATATCTTCATCAGGTCCATCGCCGGAACATACGCATCCTCGGCCCCTTCTTCGGGCGGTGCGTCCTTTGAGAACACCTTGTCCACATACGGCACGTTCTCGAAAAGCCGCATCGTCGGCCCGCGCGAGGTGATCCAGATTTCCTCGAACTTCTCGCGCAGAGCGGGGAAAAACCGGCTGATAAGCACCATATCGCCCAGTCCCTGCTCGGCCATCACCAATATCCGTTTGCCGCTCGTCGTCCCGTCCCAGCGCGTCGATTGCCGTTTCGGTTCGCTGCTGGGCGAGAAAAGAAAGCGCGAGTGATAATCGATCAACGCCTTATCATACTCGCCCATCATAAAGTGCGAGGTCGCCCGCAGGATACGCAACTCGCCGTCTTGCGGCTTATCGCGCACCGCCTGATTAAATGCGCCCATCGACGCGCGCCAGCGCCCCATCCCCTGAAGATCCCGCGCCACCGTTGCCGCCGGTCCGGTCTCGATCCCGATCTGATTGACCAGCGCCATCTCCCGCGCCTCGCGATAGCTGCCCTCCTCGCGCAGGGCATTGCCCAGATTGGCGATGGTCGTGGCGCTTTTCGGGTCATGGTTGAGCGCGCGCTTATGACAAATGATCGATGCTTCGAGCTTGCCCAGCGAGCGCAGCGCAGCGCCCAGATTGGTCCAAACCAGCGGATTATCCGGTTTAATGCTCAACAACGCGCGGTAGGTGGTGGCGGCGGCCTCGAAATCCCCGTTTTGATGCAACTTTACCGCATCTTGAAAAGTCTCGCGTCCGGATGGTACGGCACTGCTTTTACTCATAATACGAACTGCTCCACTTATACACAAAGCATCTTTAACGCGAATAATGCCGACGCGTAAGGTCTTTGCGCATACAGGGCGGTAAAAACGCCGCAGGGTTGTTTGAGCAATCGCGTTCAGGCTGTCAATAAATTGCCTAAAACTCTGTTAATACAGCGCACATCCTATTCACTGGAGGCATCATGCGAACAGCTCTGTTTTCCGTCCTCGCCGCCGCCGCGCTGCTGATTGCCGCGCCCGGACCCCGCGACATCGCACACGCGCACGGCAATATCACCGCTGATCTGGCCGAGCGGGTCAGTCCGGCGGTTGTCAACATCTTCACCGAACAGCCCTCGGCGGTGGGGGCACAACTGCAAGGACTGCCTGAAGGGCATCCCCTGCGTCAATTTTTTGACCGTTTCGGCGGTCAGGGCGGCCGCTTCGGCGGCAGTGCCGAGCCGCAAAAGTCTCTCGGCTCAGGCTTCATCTTCGACCCTCAAGGCTTTGTCATCACCAACCACCACGTTATCGACAACGCCCGATCCATCAAAGTCCGCCTCAGCGACGAGCGTGAGTTCGACGCCCGCGTCATCGGCTCGGACGCGGAGACGGATGTGGCGCTGCTGAAAATCGAAAGCGGCGGCGTTCTGCCTTATGTCAGCTTCGGCGACTCGTCGCGCCTGCGCGTTGGCGAGGATGTGGTCGCGGTGGGCAATCCGTTCGGCTTGGGCGGCACGGTCACACGCGGCATCGTCTCGGCAAAGGGGCGCAATATCGGTGTGGGCGGTCCCTATGTGGATTACATCCAGACCGATGCGGCCATCAACCAGGGCAATTCCGGTGGCCCGTTGTTCAACACGGCGGGTCAGGTGATCGGTGTGAACACGGCGATCTTCTCGCCCTCTGGCGGCTCGGTCGGTGTCGGCTTCTCCGTGCCGTCCAACATCGTCTCGCGCATTGTTGCGGACCTCAAAGATGATGGCGGTGTCGAGCGCGGCTGGATCGGTGTGTCGATCCAACCCGTGACCGATTCCATCGCCAGCGCGCTGGGCATGGCAGAAAAAACCGGCGCACTCGTCGCCACCGTCGCGCCGGACGGTCCGTCGAACGGTGTGCTGCGTCCCGGCGACGTGTTGCTGAGCTTTGACAATCAAACCCTGACCAAAAGCCGCGATCTGCCGCGCTTTGTCGGGCGCACCAAGCCGGGCGCGACGGTTCCGGTGACGGTCCTGCGCGACCGGGTTCCGCAATCGCTGTTCCTGCGCATCGCGTCCCGCCCCGGTGCGATCACGTCCAGCGCGCCCCGCACGCCCGCACCGGCCCCTTTGCAAGTGCAAACGCAGGATTTCGGTGCTGACCTCGCCGCCATCGATCCGCGCGAAAACGCCCGTTACGGCCTTGCGCCCAACGAGACCGGCGCTCTTGTGATCGGCTTGGCATCCTCCGGCGCGGCCCGCCAAAGCGGTTTGGAGCGCGGTGACGTGATCCAGCAAGTCGGCGACTGGGCCATCGCCACCCCCGATGACGTGCTCGGCGCGCTGGCCGGAACCCCCGGCGACTCGGTCCTGCTGCGCATCAAACGCGACGGCCAGACGCTCTATGTCGGTGTGCCGGTGTAGGGTCTGTTGAGTATTGGGATTCCCAACTGATCTGAATTGTGATTCATGCTTCCTTTTAAGGAGGTTGCTGTGGAATCGGATCGTAGTGTTATCACTGACCGTATGTGGGAACTGATGGAGCCTGAATGCCTTGGCAA
>CALDZQ010000035.1 GCA_937944035.1 uncultured Neomegalonema sp.
ATCAGCGGGGTAGACGGCGACGCCATATCGCGCGGCTCCATCGGGTCCGCTTCATAGCCCGCCCGCCCCGCCTCAACCGCCCGCGCCATCGCCCGCGCCATCTGCGCCGGATCGCCCGCCTTGGCGACAGCCGTGTTCAGCAGCACCGCATCAAACCCCATCTCCATTGCCTGCGCCGCGTGAGAGGGCAGGCCGATGCCAGCGTCGATCACCATCGGCACGTCCGAAAACTGCGCCCGTATCGCCTTTAACCCTTGGATATTGCTCAATCCCAGCCCCGACCCGATCGGCGCGCCCCAAGGCATTAAAACCTCGCACCCGGCATTCAGCAGCTTATCGGCCACAATCAAATCCTCGGTCGTATAGGGGAAGACCTCAAACCCCTCATCACTCAGGATTTTCGCCGCTTCGACCAGCGCGAACACATCGGGTTGCAGCGTGTCCGTGTGGCCGATGACTTCCAGCTTGATCCAGGGCGTCCCGAACACTTCGCGCGCCATATGCGCCGTCGTCACCGCTTCTTTGACCGTGTGGCATCCGGCGGTGTTGGGCAGGATTTTTACGCCCATATTGCTGACCAGCGACCAGAAATCCCGTCCTGCCTTGTCATGCCCGCTTTCGCGCCGCAGCGAGACGGTGGCGATCCCCGCAGCGCTCGCCGTGAACGCCTCCGCCATAATCGCGGGCGACGGATACAGCGCCGTGCCCAGCATCAGGCGGCTGTCAATTTCGGTCCCATAAAACGCAACCATGCCTCAGCCCCCTTGTCGCGGGGCGAGAATTTCGACACGATCCCCGTCACTCAGCGCGGTTTCATCCCGCGCGCCCGCTGCCACGAAATCCCCGTTCACAGCGGTTGCCACAGCGGCCCCGCCATGCCCCAGCACGTCCAAAACCTGCGCCAGCGTCATGGCGTCAACCTTTCGCGCTTCGCCATTCACGATCAGATTCATGCCGCGATCCCCGCTGTTTTGCCCTCAAGCAAATGCTCCGCCGTCATCCGCGCCATCGCCGGAGCCAGTAAAAAGCCGTGTCGATACAATCCGTTAACGTAAATCGTCCCGTCCTCGCGCGTGATCTTGGGCAAGTTATCCGGAAACGCGGGCCGCGCATCGACACCGATTTCCAGCACCTCGGCCTCCGCAAATGCCGGGTGCAGCGCGTATGCCGCGCTCAACATTTCCAGCAGCGCCCGCGCCGTAATCCGCCCGCGCTCTGTGCTTTCCACCATCGTCGCGCCCAGCATGTAAACGCCATCTCCGCGCGGCACGATATAGAGCGGAATGCGCGGATGCAGCAGGCGCACGGGGCGCGTCAGCGTCACATCCGGACAGCGGATCACCAGCATTTCGCCCTTAACCCCGCGCAAATCCGCCAGCGCATCGCGCGCCGCCAATCCGCGACAGTCAATGCGTTGCACGCTATCCGTAAGGGCAGGGGCGTCCGTCTCAACCGAAACACCCTTATCCGCCAATGCCTTAGTCAACGCCGCCAGCGCCGCCCTCGGCGTCAGATGCGCCTCGCGCCCGAAGAACAAGCCCCGCTCAAACCGTCCCGCGAGATCAGGTTCCAGCGCATCAACACCCGCCCGATCCAGCGTTTCAAACGCCGAAGTCCGCCGCGCGAAGCGGTCCAATTCCCGCTTATCCCGCCCCAAGGTCAGCACCAAAGTCCCGCGCCGCGAGACGCCGCCCGCGTGCAAATCCCACCAATCCGCCGCCTCCCGGCCAAGGGTCAGCACGGGTTCTTCGGCACTTTCCCGCTCGCACCACGGCGCCAGCATCCCGCCCGCCCACCAGGAGCAAGCATGATCCCCCGGCGCGGCCTCACGGTCGAAAAGCCGCACAGAAGCGCCCCGTTTGACCAATTCACTGGCCAGGCACAGGCCCGCGACTCCCGCCCCGATGATCTCGAAACTCATGCCCAAACCGCGTGAAAATGATGCACAGGCCCGTGCCCGCCGCCGATTTCCAGCCCGTCCGCCGCCCGGATCGCGCCGTTCAGATAGGAATGCGCCGCGCGCACCGCACTCTCCAACCCCTCGCCCCGCGCCAGAAACGCCGCAATCGCCGAGGAATAGGTGCAGCCCGTCCCGTGGGTGTTGCCCGTCTCGACCCGCCCGCTGGTCAGCTCGATCGGCGCATCATCCCCGCAGAGCAGGAAATCCGTGCAAACCGGCCCCTCCGCATGGCCGCCCTTCACCAGAACCGCCCGCGCGCCCAGGTCCAGAATCCGCCGCCCTTGCGCCGCTGCACTATCGGAGGTTGTGGCGGTATCGCCACCGGTCAGGCGCGCCGCTTCGGGCAGGTTCGGCGTCACCAGCGTTGCGCGGGGCAGCAGATGCGCGATCAGCGCCGCAACCGCGTCATCCTGCAACAGCGCATCGCCGGACTTGGCCACCATCACCGGGTCCAGCACCACAGGCCCGTCAAATCCGGCCAGCCCGCGCGCCACAATTTCAATCAACTCAGGCGAGAACAGCATCCCGATCTTGACCGCATCGACCCGAATATCGCTCAAAACCGCGTCCAGCTGCGCGGCCACCACGTCCAGCGCCACGGGCGAAACCGCCGTTACAGCCCGCGTATTCTGCGCGGTAATCGCCGTAATCACGCTGGATCCATAGACGCCGAGCGCGGAAAATGTCTTGAGATCGGCCTGAATTCCGGCCCCGCCGCCGCTATCCGAGCCTGCAATGGTAAGGGCCGTCGCTGTCATCGCCACTCCACACGTTTTGCGGGCACAGGCGTGTGAGCGGGCGCGCTGCGTGGCAGCGAAATGACCGTTCCCTACGCCGGAATTGCCCGGATCAGGTTCGATGGGTCGGCGTTTCGCCTCTCAGCCCTGTTCAGAGCACCCCAACGGTTAATGCCAGAGATAGAGCCTTTCAAACGCTTCGGCAAGGGGGTGTTCAGGGCTAATCTGCCCCGCACCCCGATGCGGGCCTGTCAATCGCGCAGGACAATACGCACCCCGCATCACGTGCGGGGCAGGGGCAAGCCCTTAAAAATCCACCCGAATTCACGACGTATCCGGCGGGTCGTGCAGGGCGTAGAGGGCGAGTTCGTGGCAGTTTTTGAGAACGTGATGCACCTCATGCACGGGGCGCACCCTGTAACCGGGCGGCCTGCCGGGGCGCATCGGCGGATATTTGCGCGTCTCTGTGGGCGCCTGCTCCCGCTTCGCCCGCCACCGTGCCAGCCGTTTCGCCTGTTTTGGCAGATCATCCAGCGCCCGCTGCAATGCTTGCAAGCGGCGGCACAGCCGTTCCGCGCTGACCATATCATCCGGCGTCGGTACAAATTTCGGAGTGAAAACAGGATAGTCCATCCCCGGCGACCAGATACGCGGGTTGCCGGAGGTCACGCGGGTTTTGCCGATCAGATCGAAATAATGCCGCCTGTCAAACAGCGCAAAAGCGGGCGCTTGCGCCGCCTTCCGGCCCTCAGAACCGCGCGAAACCGCGACCCCGCCGTCCGCGCGTGG
The DNA here is from genome assembly GCA_937944035.1 of uncultured Neomegalonema sp. Classification (GTDB taxonomy): domain Bacteria; phylum Pseudomonadota; class Alphaproteobacteria; order Rhodobacterales; family Rhodobacteraceae; genus JAHDDY01. Next base: position 3,487 of record CALDZQ010000035.1, read on the forward strand.
CAGATAGCGGGCCTTGATGGCATGAACCTGCTCGACAACCACGATCAACCGCCGCAAAGCAGCCTCCGCCGGACGCAACACCCGATAGAGCGCCACGCGCAGATGCCTAGGCATCTCCGCCACCGCCCCGCCACGCGTCAGCCCGGCCAGTGCAAACAGCACAGCCAGCATCCGCATCAACGCATCACGGTTCCGCCCTATCGCCAGTTCCCAGTCCATCCCGTGCCGTAATCGCTCCATTCCAACGCCAGTTCGGAACATATAGAACTAAGTGAGAACATTTGTCAAGCGGGCGATAAACCCCACACTCGCAATGGATGCCGCGACAGCCGCATAATAATACAACACCTCTTTGAAGCAACAATGGCCATAGCGGCTTATCGTACGTCAGCGTTTGTCCGATAAGACGAATTATAAATGATCTATGCAACGTTTAGATCCTCGATAAAACGCTTTCCCTCGGACGTTAGAGTTAGCAAAATTTGATTGCTATCAATGCTAAAACCATTCCTATCTGTCGATAAAAATCCAGACTCTATTAATTGAGCATGAACTATTTTATCATCAATAATATGTCTCACAGTTATATGCATCACACTGGCTATCTGAATATTTGGAGTTACACTTGGGTCTTTTCTAATTATTTCCCTAGAAAAATCGATAAACCTTCTTTCTATGTCTGAATACCTTCCGTTCAACAGCATCAAATTGGATTTAATTTTTTTCAAGCTGGAGCGGTTGATATGCCGAGGATTGCTATCGTCTTTTTTTAAGGCATGACATGTTGGGCATAAAGCAATTAGATTATCAAACGTATGTTCCTTAACTTTGCTCCAATTCACTATGTGGTCTATTTCAAGGGGAAGCCGTGCACGGCATACAGCGCATGAATATCCAGTCTCTATCATTACCCGCCGCTGCAAATCGGCGGGAATTTTTGGGCGATTGTCACTCATCTCGCTACTATTCTTTCTAATTTATTGCCTAAGACCCTGCGCGCTACGATGTAGCGTTTATACAAGAGTCAATTTTTATGGTTTCCAGTATTTATGGTAATGACATGTACGGCTTAACATGCGTTCAGAGTAGCTTTTTGCACGCGATTTTAAAAAGGAAATTTTTGGCAACATCCAACTTAGGCAAATGCACTTCAGTATGTCCGTAGCCCCAAATTCCCCCGAAAACACCTCCCCGCTTGCCGCGCCCGCTCCCCGGACATATGTCTACCCCAACGCACACCCCTACGCCGGAGCACGCGAGATGGCCGAGAAGAAACAACGCGCCCTGTTTGAGGAGGCGGGAACCGCACAACCCGCCCCCGCCGCGCCGCAACCGAACCGCGACGCGGCCAAGGCACGGGATCGGCGCATTTTGGCGCTGTGGCAGTTCGCCGTTGCCGCGCTGGTGGTGATTATCATCGTCGTCGGCGGCCTGACCCGCCTCACGGATTCCGGCCTCTCGATCACCGAATGGAACCTCGTCACGGGCATTCTTCCCCCCCTCAACGAAGCGGGCTGGATGGCTGAATTCGCCAAATACCAGACCATCCCCGAATTCAAGGAGATGAATTTCGACATGGGGCTGTCGGAGTTCAAGACGATTTACTGGTGGGAGTGGGGCCACCGGATGCTGGGC
>CALDZQ010000036.1 GCA_937944035.1 uncultured Neomegalonema sp.
TTGCCGGCATACGCAATCTGCGCATTACCGCCGATGGTTGAGATGGTCAGATCGCTGATTTCCGTCACGCCCGATACCGGGGCGAGGTTGATCTTTTCGATCCCGTTATTGGCAAAATCGGTGATCGTGTCGTCTCCCCAACCGTTCGTGAACTGAAAGGTGTCATTGCCCACAGATCCCGTCAGCACATCATTACCGGCGCCGCCGTTGAGCTGATCGTGCCCGCCGCCACCGTTCAGTGAATCAGCGCCATTATCGCCATAAAGGCTGTCGTGCCCGGCATGTCCCAGAAGAACATCATCGTCATTCGCACCACGCAGAACATCCTCGCCGCCGCCGCCGCTCAACCAATCTGCGCCGTCGCCGCCGTTGATCGAATCCGCGCCGCCTTGGCCTGACAGGCTGTCCGCCCCGCGCGATCCCAGCAGGGTGTCGTCTCCCGCCCCGCCCCAGAGCCGGTCGTCACCGTAGCCACCACTCAGCAGATCGTCGCCGCCGCCGCCATACAGCACATCGTTGTCACCGCCGCCCAACAGTCTGTCCGCATCGTTGCCACCGTGCAGCACATCATCCCCGCTGCCGCCGCTCAGATAGTCAACGCCACCGCCCCCGTTTGCAGTGTCATTACCGCTTTGCGTGTAAATGAAGTCCTGTCCATTGCCGCCCGCAACGCGGTCATCCCCGCCGCCGCCAAAGATTCTGTCATCGCCGCTGCCGCCATTAACGCTGTCCTCGCCGCCATTGGCGCTGATATAGTCGTTACCTGCACCGCCGAGGATCAAATCATTGCCGTTGCCGCCATACAGGCGATCCTGACCTTCGCCGCCATCAAGGATGTCGTCATCATCTTGGCCGTAGAGGTAGTCATTGCCGCCGCCTCCGCTCAGGTTGTCATTGCCGTCACCCCCGGCGAAATTATCATCCTCAGCGCCGCCGACAAACGTATCCGCGACCGTCACAACCATCGCCTCGCTGGCTTCGGCATCCACTTTGACATTGGCCGTGCCGATGGTCGCGGTTTTGACGATCGTTCCGGTCAGCGCGCCGCCGGAGAAGGTGATTGTGTAGGTTCCGGCAGGTACGTCGATTTGCCAGCCGCCGGAGTCCCATGTTGTCGTGGTATGGGTGGCGCTTCCATCATCCAGCGTGACGGTGATCCCGCCCATTCCTTCCCCAATATCGTAGAAATCATCATTATCGGTATCGTCAATCACCACCCCCAGAAACTGCGCGCTATAGGCCGAGCGCCGTCCGAAATCCTGCGTGACCACATAGCGGCCAACTGCGGTCGATAGATCGGTTTCCTCGATGATGCTGATGCCCACTTCTGTGAAGGTGGTGGACATGATGTTATTCCGGTGGCCGACGCCGTCCTGAATGCCATCCCCCAGCGTTTGCCAGTTCGAGCGCAGCGACCCGTCACTGGCGTAATCTTCGCCGTCAAATCCCCAATCGACCACGAATCCCGCATGGCCGAACAGATCACCGCTGGAATAGGCATAGATGTTTTCGCCAATGTTCGTCCATCCGGTATACCCCGCCGTGGCCACCCGCCCGCTGAGCGGATCTTCGCCGCTGAGCGTGTGTTGCTGGGCATCCTGTGCGATCATCTCTTGCGAGTGCGCGGTGGCCGCAGTGGCGATATTTGTGTTCCACGCCAGCGGGTCGGCGGCTGTCAGCGCGCTCAACTGGCTTTGCAGGACGTTCAGATCCACCCCGAAATAGCTGATGGCGGAATCGGTACTCGCATCTGTCCCGACCAACCGCGCATACTCGCCGTCCGGATCGGTGCGGAGCAGGTTGATATATTCCAATGCGAGTTGTTCATGATCGTTAGGAGTTGCCATGCCGGAAAACCTTTCAACGTGTGTGCCTGCTCTGATCTCAGGTTCCAGCGTATGGGAAGAGATTTAACGGCTTTTGTGAAAGCGGCTTTGATTTTTTGTTTTTGGACAATGTTTGAATAAAAAATTAAGATAGATTCTCCGTATTATTTGTAAAAACCCGCCACTGTGAATGCCCCGGAACAGCTTGAAACGGATTTTTGGATACCCTGATGTCGATAAAGCTGCGCGCGATTTCATTGCTGCTGATTGCGGAAATCTGCGCCATGAGCTTGTGGTTCGTGTCGGCCGCGATCCTGCCGGATATGCTGCGTGAGGCAGCGATTTCGCCTTGGGCGCAGGCATTGCTTTCTACGGCTGTTCAGGCCGGGTTTGTTGTCGGCGCGTTGGTTTCCGCTTATTTCGGCATTGCCGACCGTTTTGATCCCCGTCGCGTCATGGCCGTCTGTGCTGTTTTTGCGGCGCTCGCGAATGCCGCGTTGCTGATATTGCCCGTGGGTGGGGGCGGGGCGATTGCGGTGCGTTTTGCGACCGGAGCGCTGTTGGCGGGTGTCTATCCCGTCGGCATGAAGATCGCGGCGGGGTGGGGCAGGGAGGACCGGGGTTTTCTCATCGGCCTGTTGGTGGGCGGCTTGACGCTTGGATCGGCATCGCCCCATCTTCTCGCTTTGCTTGGGGGGGTGGAATGGCGGTTCACGGTGATGATCGCTTCGCTTGCGGCGGCATTCGGCGGGGTGATCGTCTTGTTCAGTGCGCTCGGCCCGCATCATGCCCGCGCGCCCCGCTTCGACCCGCGCGCCATCGGGTTGGTCTGGACGGATAAGCGCATCCGCTACGCTTATTTGGGTTATTTCGGCCATATGTGGGAGTTATATGCGATGTGGGCGTGGGTCGGCACGATCGCGGCCGCTTCTTATGCTTTTTCCTTGCCCGATGCCGAGGCACTGCAACTCGGCAAGCTGACCGCTTTCGTGGCAATAGCGGCGGGTGCGATTGCCTGCGTTGGTGCGGGCAGGATGGCCGACCGGATCGGCAAAGCGCGGATGACGGTTTGGGCGATGGCCGGCAGCGGGCTGGCCGCACTTGCGGTGGCGGTTACATTTGGCGGACCGGTCTGGCTCACGGTTGTGCTGATCGTGCTGTGGGGCATAACCATCATTCCGGACTCCGCCCAGTTCTCCGCGCTGGTGGCCGATGCGGCCCCGCCTGAGCTTGCGGGCAGCCTGATGACCCTGCAAACGGCCTTGGGCTTTGCGCTGACGATGGTGACAGTCCAGTCAGCGCCCGTTCTGGCCGCCGCAATCGGCTGGCCAACGGTTATCGGGATCATGGCTTTGGGTCCGGCCTTCGGGATCGCGGCGATGCGGCGGCTGATGCGATTGCCTGTATGACGAAAAGGGTACTTGCCCGTATTGTGTCACGCCGTTAAGTCTCGTGAAAGCAAAGTTCTATCGCCGTCAAAGGTTCTAAATGACTTACATCGTCACAGATAACTGTATCAAATGTAAATACACCGACTGTGTCGAGGTATGCCCCGTCGATTGTTTTTACGAGGGCGAGAACATGCTGGTGATCCACCCGGATGAGTGTATCGACTGCGGCGTCTGCGAGCCGGAATGCCCTGCCGATGCGATTCGCCCGGATACGGAACCCGGTCTTGAGCCGTGGCTGGAACTGAACACCAAATTCTCCCTGATCTGGCCGGTTATCACCCAACAACGCGACCCTGACCCCGATGCCGAAAAACATGACGGCGAGGAGGGGAAACTGGCTAAATACTTCTCTGAAAAGCCCGGTGAGGGCGATTAAAATCTAAATCCTTTTAACTCTATCGGATGTATGAGCTTTCGCCTTTCGCGAGTTGCTTGTGAGCGGGCGCGATTTGTGATATAAGATGCCTTACGGTCAATAAGTATCACATGAGCACATAGTACGCCGCGCGTCAGCAATGCCGTCGCTGGTGTTTTTTTGCGCCATAAACTCTGTTTTCTTCTGCGACAGTTTAGCGGAAGCCGCTGGGTTTTGCATATTTGATCGTCAAAATAGTGCCGTAAGCGGCCCATAATGAAACAGATCGGAGTGTAAACACGAATGGCAAAAACACCTAAATCCGCTGCATTCCGAGCCAACGAATACATTGTGTATCCTGCGCATGGCGTTGGTCGTATCACCTCTATTGAAGAACAGGAAATTGCCGGCGCAAAGCTGGAATTGTTTGTGATTTCATTTGAAAAAGACAAACTCACGCTGCGTGTGCCAACCGCAAAAGCGAAAAGCTGCGGAATGCGCCCGCTTTCCGACAAGCCGACCATCACCAAAGCGCTCGATACGCTTCAGGGTCGTGCGCGGGTCAAGCGTGTGATGTGGTCCCGCCGCGCGCAGGAATACGAGCAGAAAATCAATTCGGGCGACCTGATTATGATCGCCGAAGTCGTGCGCGACCTGCACCGTGGTGAAGACCAGCCGGAGCAATCTTATTCCGAACGTCAGCTTTACGAAGCCGCGTTCGAACGCCTCGCGCGCGAGGTTGCCGTGGTTGAGAAGATCGAGGAAACCGCAGCGGCGGAACGTCTCTCTGACGTTCTGATTAAACGCGCCGCCTGAGTTTTCCGCCAACCCTGAACATCAACCCGGATGGTCCGCCATCCGGGTTTTTTTTACCACTCACGCTTCGTATGCTTCGACAACGGACGGGGCCGTGGCATTGCGCAGGCGGGTTCGGTCGTGGTCAAAGTCCAACGCTCCCACACCGCGCGCATATTCAATCAGCGCCGCTTTTTCCGCCGCATCCGCCATCTCCGGGCAGGAATGTCGCGTCAGCGATGTCAGCGCTTTTTGCAAGCGCTGTTGCACCTCCACCACGCCCGCCCCGTCGCGGGCCAGCGAGCCGAACGCATCTTCGATCAGATCCTCCGGAGTCAGCGGCTGCACCCATAACCGTGTATGGATCACCCGCGCCTCGCAAGCGGTCTCGTCTTCATACTCGCTCAAAATCCGCGCTTGGCGTGTGATGATGTCAATCGCCGTGCCGGGATCGTTGATCCCCGGCGACAGCGCTTTCGAGGCGATCTCGCCCAGCACCATCAGGCCAAATCGCGGGTCTTGATCGTAGGTGCGGGTGTCGCCTTGCTTGATATGCGCGCGGATGATTTCCTCGCAATCGCGCTCATCCTCCGGCTCGCCATCCCCGTCGCCGCGATCATCAATATAGGCCAGCACTTCGCCGGCCATGACAAAACTGCCCACATGCGCGGCAAGATAGACATGCATCCCCAGCGCCTTCGCCTTGGCGTCCAGGCTTTCCTGATAGAAATGCTGCACATATCCTGTCTCATCCGAGTAGACGGGCGTGGCCGATTCCGGTGCGTTCTCCGAAGACAGCCACGGGTTTGCGCCTAGACACGGTTTTGACAGCCGCTCCGAAAACTGCGTCCGCGTGATCTCCTCAATCTGGCGGCTGGTATTGGTCAGGCTGCCGTAAGTTTGCAGATGCAGTACCCACCGCACCATCGACACGACCACATAAATCAGCACCAGCACCGTCATTGCGAACAGCAAAAACGCGCGATCATCGGTGAAAATCCCCAACTCGCGCAGGATGATGCCGGTCAGCGCATAAACATACGCCCCGATAAATGCCGCCAGCGTGTTTTGCGTGGTCGCATCCTGCACGATCAGGCGATGGATGCGCGGCGTGAACTGCGATGATGATGACTGATAGACGCTGACCATCACCGTCAGCGAAAATGTTGTCACCGCCAGCATCGCGTTGGCGATGATTCCGAGCAGCTTGTCGGCGGCTTTCCCGCTGACATAGCTGGCCAGCTCATCCGGCAACAGATGCCCGACCAACTGCGCCAGCCCCAGCGAAAGCAGGGCCAGCGCCCCCATCAACACCACCCGCACCCATAACAGGCGCCAATATTCCAGCCACACCCGCCATGCGGTTGCGGGCAGGCTGGAGAAAGTGCTGATGAGTTTCTTCATAGCGTTCAGCTTTGCAGCTTATCCTGCGTCTTTGTATCGAAATCGCCCGCATCATGGCGGTTATGCAGTTGCTCGGACAACTCGCCGGAGATGCGGTTGACCATCCGCCCGCGCTTCACCGCCTCGCGCGCCGCAATCTGCGCGGTCCAACGGACAAGGTTGGTATAGCTCTCCGCCTCCAAAAACTCCGCCGCGCCGTACAGTTTGCCGGTCGTCAGCACACCATACCAAGGCCAGATCGCAATATCGGCAATCGAATATTCATCGCCGCTCATATACTCGTTTTCGGCCAAATGACGGTCCAGCACATCAAGCTGACGCTTGGTTTCCATCGTAAAGCGGTCGATGCAGTACTCGATTTTCATCGGCGCATAATTATAGAAATGCCCGAAGCCCCCGCCCAGATACGGCGCGCTGCCCATCTGCCAGAACAGCCAGTTCAGCGTTTCCGCCCGCGTGGCCGGATCGGTCGGCAACAGCGCCCCGAATTTCTCGGCCAGATACAGCAAGATCGCGCCCGACTCGAAAACCCGCGTCGGGGTGGCTGTGCTGTGATCCATCAGCGCGGGGATTTTTGAATTCGGATTCACCTCGACAAACCCGCTGCCGAACTGATCGCCCTTGCGGATGTCGATCAGCCAGGCGTCGTATTCCGCACCCGTATGCCCCAGCGCCAGCAACTCCTCCAGCATCACGGTGACTTTCACCCCGTTCGGTGTGGCCAGCGAGTACAGTTGCAGAGGGTGCTTGCCCTTGGCCAGCGCCTGTTCGTGCGTGGACCCGGCGATGGGGCGGTTGATATTGGCAAACTCCCCGCCATTGGCTGCATTCCATTTCCAGACTTTCGGCGGCGTATAGTCGGTCATCGCGGTCTCGCTATGTATCGGGATTAATGATCCCCTATACCTAAAGCGATTTCGAGCAAGGTGGAAACACCTTGCGACTCGGAAATCGAGAAAAAACAAAAGACTACTGCGTTGTGCGTGTTTCAGGAATTACGCAGAACGCTGTAGCTGCTCGCCGCCACATTGCTACGTTGCGCATAGCAAAAGGCGATGCGTCTCCCCGACCGCACCGCCCTGCCATTTTATCGGGCGTAAGAAGCCATCCGGTGTGCTTGTGCGGGTGCGCTTGACATGAAGAAGCTGGACTCTTGCTTGCCCCGGCAGGCGTCAGGGTCGTGGCTGCACAGATCGACGACGGCGTCGATCCAGTCGCGATAGGCGGCGATGGGCGTGTAGTACATGTCGTAGCCTGCCATCATGCACGGCTCGCCGCTCGCGTTATTCGTGCCTTGCTGGATGCCGGACAGAACCCCGACGATGCTCGGCACGCCGTTGGTGGTGCTCAACAGCGGCCCCCCCGATTCGCCCTGGCACACGCCCTCCATCCGGCCCGACGGGCTGGTGACGGTGATAAAGCCGGGCCACTCAACATCGGTCACGGCCAGCGGCACTTTCTTCAGATCCGTCTCACCGGCGCGGTCTCCGGTCACAGGCCAGCCGGCGGCCAGCGCGATTGCGCCCTCGGTGATGCTTGGGCGGCGGTATTCGTCGATGGTCGCCGGGATCACTTCTTTCGGCAGCGGTTGTTGCAGCTTGATAATCGCGATGTCGTTGGCCAGAAAGTTGTCCGCTCCCGCATGGCAGATTGCGGTGTGCGTGGTGCGGCGGATGACTTTCTCGCTCTCAAGGCTGCTGTCGCCCGTCATAACCTCAATCCGGTCCCACTGGGCGCCGTCTTTGGCCTTCACGCAATGCGCTGCGGTGACGATGTGGCGGCTGTCGATCACCGTGCCGCCGCAATGCTCCATCTCGGCATAGCCGTCGTGCTGATAGACCATTTTCAGCTTCACCATGCCCGGAAAGTCACCGTCTTTATTCTGCGCCAGTGCGCTCAGACGGCCGCGCTCGAACAGCGCCCCCGTCGGCATCGAGACGCTGCTGGCTTTCGCCGGGTCGGTCCCGCAGGCCACTGCGCGGATCTTGGCGAGGTCATTCGCCGCCGCCGTCCCTGACAGGATCGAAGCGATGATGAGCGAAGCGAGCGGTGCGGTGATCTTGCCGGTCATTGTGTAGTCCCCCTAAAGGTGTTTGGCCCCCCGGCCTTCCTTGACACCAACAATGTCCGTCAGACGTAAATGAAACCATGTACGGCTCTGCCCGTAAGCCGTTGGAATTGTATCTAAATTCCCACGAATTTTAGCGATCCGCCAAAGCCCGCACAGATCGGGGATGGGTGATAATTGTCTCAAATGTTAGAAAATCAAATTGTAGGATTGTCGGCTGTGTTTTCGCGGATTCGCCTCAAACACACCGGCTACACGCCCCGGATTTCCGCGACCCAATCAACGACAATCTCCGTCGCCGCCCCCAACCGCACCGTATCAAAGGCGCGATTGCCGGAGGCTTCGAGGTTCAACTCCAGCGTTTGCGCCCCCGCACCCTTGGCGATTTCGACAAAGCCCGCCGCAGGATAGACCGTGCCGCTTGTGCCGATGGAGACGAACAAATCGCATTCTTCAATATACGCGGTGGCTTCGGGCATCAGGTAGGGGATTTCCCCGAACCATACGATATTGGGCCGCACCGTGCCGATGGTGGTGCAGGCCGGACAGGCTTCAGCTGTACTCAGATCATCGCGCCGGGGCCAGACATGCCCGCATCCCGAACACAGGGCTTCAAAGATACTGCCGTGAATATGCAGCACGTTTCGCCCACCGCCCTGTTCGTGCAGATCGTCGATATTTTGGGTGATAACCGCCACATCGAACTGCGCATCATTCTCCAGCCGCGCCAGCGCGCGGTGCGCTTCGTTCGCGATGGCTCCGGCGGCGTTGCGGCGGCGCATGTTGTAGAAATCGAGCACTTTATCAGGGTTGCGCGCGTATCCTTGCGGCGTGGCGACTTCGGACAAATCGTATTGCGTCCACAGCCCGTCCTTGTCGCGGAATGTGCCCAGCCCTGATTCCGCCGAAACACCCGCCCCTGTCAGTATCGCGATCCGCATTTGCCCCTTCCGCTTTCAGGCGCTCAGTATTCGAGCGAGCGCCGCAGCACGGCAACGTCTTCGCGCAGGGCGGGGTCTTCGTCTGATAATTGGCTGATGCGTTTGACGCCATGCATGATCGTGGTGTGATCGCGGCCCCCGAATTTCCTGCCGATGTCAGGCAGAGATTTATCCGTCAGTTCCTTGCACAGATACATCGCAATCTGGCGCGGGCGGGCGATGGCCCGCGCACGGCGGGGCGAGAGCATATCGGACAGGCGCACATTGAAGTGCTCGGCCACTTTGCGCTGGATTTCGTCAATCGTCAGGCGGCGGTCAAACGCGCGGACCAGATCGCCCAGCGTTTCCTGCGCCATATCAACCGTCACCTTGCGGCCAACCAGCGTAGCCTGCGCGACCAGCCGGTTCAGCGCGCCCTCCAGCACCCGCGCGTTTGATGCGACGCGGTGGGCGACAAACTCCAGAACCTTCGGCTCAAAAGTCAGCCCTTGGTTCAACGCAATCGCATCCTCCGCTTTCGATTGCAGGATACCGAGGCGCAATTCGTAATCTGTGGGGCCAATATCGGCCACCAACCCCCAATTCAGGCGCGATTTAATCCGCTCCTCGACATTCTCAAGATCGTTGGGCGAGCGGTCCGCCGAGATCACAATCTGCCGGTTCGCATCGATCAGCGTGTTGAAGGTGTGGAAAAACTCTTCCTGCGTCGAATCCTTGCCGCCGATGAATTGAAAATCGTCGAGCAGCAACATGTCGACCGAGCGGAATTCCTGCTTGAAGGCGAACACGTCTTTATAGCGCAGCGCGCTGACGAATCGGTGCATGAATTTTTCGGCCGTCAGATACATCACCCGCTTTTCCGGATGCAGTTGCTGCGCCTCCCATGCAATCGCGTGCATCAGATGGGTTTTGCCCAGGCCGACGCCGCCATACAGGAACAGCGGATTATAAGATGCGGCCGCCGTTTGCGCCTCCGCCACGCGGCGGGCGGCTGCATTGGCCAGCTCGTTCGATTTGCCGACCACGAAGCTGTCAAACTGATAGCGCTTGTCGAGGGTGTAAGTCGTCGCCTCATGCGTCATCGTTTCCGAATCATCCGCGCTCAGGCTCAGGCGGCGCGACTTGGGCTTTGCGGATGGATTGGCGGCGGATTCGGTATTGGCCGGCGTGATCGCATCGCCCATATTTTTGACGACGAACCCCACCGATTTCACGCGATTATCCTGCGCCCGCCACAGTTCTTGCAAGCGCTGTCCGAATCGGCCTGAAACGCGCTCACAGATAAAACGGTTCGGGGCGGCCAGATTTACACTGTCGCGGTCCACGGATTCCAGACTGAGAACCCCGATCCAGCTTTGATAACTGGCTTCACCGATCTCGACGCGGACTGTTGCACGAATCTCGTTCCATGTTTCTTCTGCCCGCGCGCGTTCAATCACAGCCCATCGCCCCCAAAATATTTCAACAAATCAAATCGCTAGTCTCCTTCTTTCCCGCATTTGCTTAATTAATGTCAGCAAACTCAGAAAAAGAAGAATCGTCCCCCGACGAAAGCGTTTGACTTAAAGTATTGCGACAAGAGAGCGGAAATTCTGCTTAAATGCGCCATAGTTGTGGGGCGCAATTTTCGACTTCTTATAATCTCTAATCGCTATTCAAGGACTTTACCGCGTCATCATTAGTCAGGGCAAGCCTGTGATCGCTTCAAAAATGCGAATAAATTTGTTGACGGTATCGCAAAAGAAAAAAGCCGCCGCACCGAATCTGAGAAGGTGCGGCAGCTTTTCATGTTAAGGCTTTGGAAAGACAATCAGGTCGCGAGAGCGTTGACCCTTGCGGCAAGACGCGAGATTTTACGGCTCGCTGTATTCTTGTGCATGACTTTCTTATTCGCGCCCCGCATGATTTCAGGCTGAGCGGCTTTCAGCGCGTCACGCGCAGCGTCAAGGCTGCCTGACGCAATCGCTTCTTCAACCTTGCGGATGTGACCGCGCACGAGAGTGCGGCGCGATTTGTTGATTTCGGTACGACGCGCCGTCTGGCGGATACGTTTGCGGGCTTGGGGCGAGTTTGCCATCGGTCAATTTCGCAATCATCAGTTTCTATGGAGTGGCGCTATTACACGCATCCCAGGGTTAAGGTCAATGTCGAAATGTCTTTTATCGGTCGCGGAAGCGGGCTTGGCGTTTTTCGACAAACGCGGCCATGCCCTCTTTTTGGTCTTCGGTGGCGAACAGCGAGTAAAACACCGCGCGCTCAAAGGTCATCCCTTCCGCCAAAGTCGTCTCAAAAGCCCTGTCCACACAGGATTTCGCAAGCATCACGGCGGGCAGGGACATGTCGGCGATTTTCTCGCCCACTTTCACCGCTTCATCGACCAATTCGCCTGCCGGAATGATTCGACTCACCAGCCCGGCCCGCTCGGCTTCCTCGGCGTTCATAAAGCGGCCTGAGAGAATCATCTCCATCGCCTTCGCCTTGCCGACCGCGCGCACCAGCCGCTGCGTCCCGCCCGCGCCGGGAATCACCCCCAGCGTGATTTCAGGCAGGCCGAACCGCGCTGTCTCGCTTGCCAGAATAATGTCGCAGGACATCGCAATTTCGCATCCGCCGCCAAGGGCATAGCCAGAAACAGCCGCGATCACAGGCTTGCGCGCTTTGCCCACCGCTTCCCAGTCATGGGCGATGAAATCTTCAATCATTGCCGTGGGATAGGTCTTTTCAGCCATCTCTTTAATGTCGGCCCCGGCGGCGAAAGCTTTTTCGCTGCCTGTCAGAACCATCGCACCAACGGCGGGATCATCCTCGAAACGCTGGATTGCGGTCGCCAATTCCCCGACCAGCTGTTTGTTCAGCGCGTTTAACGCTTCAGGCCGGTCCAGTGTAATCAGCCCGACATGGCCGCGTGTTTCGACAGTGATCGTTTCAAACGCCATGATGCGCTTCCTTGGATAGCCTTTAAGAGGAGGTTATTTAGCGCGGCCAAACCCATTGTGCAACGCACACACTTACTTCTGACATTCCGGACAATAGAAAGTTGAGCGCCCGCTCTGAACGATACGCAACAGTCCGGCCGTACATTTGGCCCCGTTGCAAATTGCGCCTTCGCGGTCGTAGACGGCGAATCCGTGCTGGAAATAGCCCAACTCGCCCCCCGCCCCGTGAAAATCGCGCAGCGAAGACCCGCCTGCCTCAATCGCCTCGGTCAGCACATCGCGGATCGCTGTCACCAACCGCGTGCAGTCCCGCTTGCTCAGGCTGCCCGCAAGGCGCAGGGGCGAGATGCGCGAGCGGTACAGTGCCTCGCAGACATAGATATTGCCCAGCCCGGCCACATGCCGCTGATCCAGCAAAGCCGCTTTAATGCTGGTTTTCCGGCCCGCGAGCGCCGCGTGAAGCATGTCCGAATCAAACTGATTGGACAGCGGCTCCGGCCCCAGTGTCACCAGCGAGGGATGGGTATCGATCGACTCGGTCGGCCACAGATCCATCGAGCCGAACCGCCGCGCGTCATTATAAACCAGCCGCGCCCCGCCCTCGAAATCCAGCACGATATGATCGTGCTTGGTGCTGCCATGATCGGCCGCGACCGCGTGGTGAAAATCCGGCCCCTCCGGCGCGTCTTGTCCGGTCCCGGACAGCAGCATCCGCCCCGACATCCCAAGATGGATAAGCACCGTCTCCGGCACATCCCCGTCCAGTTCCGCCAGCAGATATTTCGCCCGCCGTCCCAGCCGCAACACTCTGCGCCCGGTCAACCGCTCCGCGAATCGCTCCGGCAGGGGCCAGCGCAGATCGCCGCGATTCTGCACCGCCCGCACGATCCTGCGTCCCTCCAATGAAGGGGCCAGCCCCCGGCGGACGGTTTCAACTTCGGGCAGTTCGGGCATCGGCGCGGCTTTCTGAATGTGAGGGCGGGGGTGCGCGTTATCAGACCTTAGCCCTTCGCATTTGAAAGTGCTATGCGTGCAAAACCGTGACCGCACAAACCGAGGAACTCCCATGCCCCTGCCCAGTTTCCACATGATCGACGCCGCGCCGCAGCCTGTGGCCACTTTCTCTCATGCCTCTGAAATCGACGGTTGGGTTTTTCTCACCGGACAAATGCCGACATGGCCGGGCGAGCCGGACCGCGCGCTCCCTGAAGGGGTCGAGGCCCAGACCCGGCGCGTGATGGACAATCTCATCATTGTGCTGGAGGGCATGGGGCTGACCCTCGAAAACGTGGCCCAGTCCCGCGTCTACATCACCGAATTCGAGCGTGACTACGCGGCGATGAACGAGACCTATCAAAGCTATTTCGCCGCCGGAAAACTCCCCGCCCGCACCTGTATCGGCGTGACCGGATTGGCCGTCGGTGCGCTGGTCGAGATTGACATGGTCGCCAAACGCCCCTGAAACCGTCTTTTCTGAAAGCGTGTCATGCTTGAATTCATCGCCGCCGTCTTCTTCCTGATTATCACCCCCGGCCCGGGAGTTCTCTCCACGGCCGGAGTGGGGTCCGCTTTCGGTTACCGCCCCGGACTGGCTTATGTCGGGGGATTGTGGGTCGGCAACAATCTGGTCGCCCTGCTGGTGATCTCCGGCCTCGCGGCTTCGGCGCTGGCGGTTCCTTGGCTGCGCAATGTGCTGACATGGGGATCGACGCTCTACCTTCTGTATCTGGCCGCAAAGATCGCGTTCGCCGGGGCCAAACTGGCCTTTATCCAGTCGGACAGCGCGCCCGGTTTCTGGAACGGCCTCGCGCTCCAGCCCATCAATCCCAAAGCTTACGCGGTCAACACGGCGTTGTTTTCCGGCTTTGCTTTCATGCCCGAATCGCTGGCCACCGAGACGATTATCAAGATCATCCTGTTCAACCTGATCTGGGTTCCGATCCATCTTCTCTGGCTTTGGGCGGGGGTCAGATTGCGCCAGTTGAACCTCGCCCCGCATCGCCAGCGCCGGATCAATTACGCGATGGCCCTGTCGATGCTGATGGTCGTCGGGCTTGCGGTTTACGCGCAGATGTAAATCCCGCTTTCTTTTCCCGCGCCAAAGCCCTATAAGCCGCGCCTCAGCGCTCACACCCTTGGAGGGAGCGCATGGTTCAAAATTCAGGAGACGAACACGATGGCTGATATCGTAACGATGCAGGTCGAACCGCGTCCGGGTACCGGTAAGGGGGCCGCCCGGGCCGCTCGCCGCGCGGGCTTTGTGCCTGCCGTGATCTATGGTGCGAATAAACCCCCGGTGACGATCCAGATCGCCGCCAACCAGCTGCTCAAAACGCTCAACGCCGGTGGTTTCTACACCACGATGTTTGAGATCGATGTTGAGGGTGAAAAGCACCGTGTGATCCCCAAAGACATGCAGAAAAACAAGCTCAACGGCTTGCCGACGCATGTTGACTTCCTGCGCATTGCCAAAGGCGCATCGGTCACGGTCGAAATTCCGGTCGAGTTCATCAACGAAAAAGCCTGCCCCGGCCTCGAAGCGGGCGGCACGCTCAACGTGGTGCGTCACTCGATCGAGCTGGATATTCCGGCGGATTCGATCCCCGATGTCATCACCATCGACCTCACCGGCTTCGATCTGGGCGACGGCATCCACATCAGCAGCGTGACGTTGCCGAAAGGCGCGGTCCCGACGATCACCGACCGCGACTTCACCATCGCGACGATCGCAACGCCATCGGCGCTTGCCCGTTCGGATGCCGAAGAAGACGAAGCGGCAGCGACAGAAGCCGCTGCCGAAGGTGCGGCAGAGGAAGCCGCCAAAGAAGAAGAATAAGCGCCTTTTATTTGTTGAGTTTGAAGCGTCCGCCCTCTCAGGGGCGGGCGTTTTTTTTGGCGATGTCATACCCCGCGAAGGCGGGGTATCCAGCCTCGCCCCTTGAGAAACTCTCTATGAATAGCGTTGTTTTTGCTGATAAAACTCCTCAATCCTACCGGATTTGCCAAGGCTCAAACGCAAGTATCTCAAAAGTCACCAAGCGGACACCGGGCGGGAGCGGAACGCTCACGCCGTGGGGCGGCGATCGCGTGTCTGTGCTGCGCACAGACTATAGCGTTTTCAAGGGCAATGGGTTCATTGCCCGACTCGGAAAACGCGCTGAAACAAGAAGTTAGAGTATCCGTTATGCGCAAGCATGATTATTTGTCCACTGGCGGTTATCTCTGACGAGTGCATTAGCGAGTGTAATGAGTTTACGCATAGCGGCTGTGATTGCGACTTTGGGCGGTTTTCCCGCTTTGATGTGACGATCAT
>CALDZQ010000037.1 GCA_937944035.1 uncultured Neomegalonema sp.
CACCCCGGTCCGCGCGAGGATGGACGCGCCACCGATAATCACATGCAGCGGCGTGCGCAATTCATGGCTGACATTGGCCAGAAAGGCGGTTTTCGTGCGGTCTGCCGCCAAGGCCGCATCTCTCGCAGCGCGCAACTCCGCCTCTGCAAGCGACAAAGCGTTGTGGTTTTGCACAAGCTGCCGCTGAACTTCGCTCTCCTCAGACACATCGCGCAAGACCAGCCAAAGCGCGCCTGTCCGGCTGTCACGGGCGGAAGACACCGTCACGGGCGGCGTTGTGTCGTCGTTCAGCTGCACAAACGGGATCGAGATGGGTGGACCGTCCCTCAGGACATCCTCCATCCCGTAAAGCGCCGGAATCGCCTCACGCACATCCGTTTCAAGCTGCACGTCGAACGCACTGCCGGAAACCTCACGTACTGTGAGATCATCGGACACACGAATTGCCACAGCGCTCATCGCTGTTAAGATAATTTCTGGACTCAAACCGGCGCTCAATAAATCAGACATTCAAGACGCCTTACAGATTGCGGGCCAAGATGGACGTGCCCAAAGAATGAAATGCGTGAAGCACGCCTTCACCATTCAAAGCACTGGTTTCGAAAACCGGTCCGGCGTATCGGCGCTCCATCCGTTTGACCACATCGGGAGCCGGGGCGTCGGCCAAATCACGCTTGTTTAAGGCGAACGCCATCGGCCTGCCGGGCAGCTGTTCTTCAAACATATCCGCAGCGCTCCACATCGCGGAATACGGATCAGTCCGTGTCAGATCACCGACAATCAGCGCCGCCGATGCGCCGACGACGTAGCGTTGCGTCTGACCGCTTGGCAAGGGCGCGCCCTCAATATCCCACACCACAAGCCGGATCGAGGTTTCAACGCCGTTATGGGGGATCTGGTCCGTATGTTTGTAGAGATGAACACCCATCGTCGCCCGGTATTGATCCGAGAACTCGTCAAGTACGTAGCGCCGGATCAGCGAGGTCTTGCCGACACCGAAATCTCCCAGCACCACAATTTTGTATGTCTTTATCATTTCAAGCGTTCGCCGGCGACAGGGATCAATAATTCCGCCTTCAAAGGCGACGGCACACGCGCCACGCGCGCGCTGATTTCTGCAATCGCGCCCTTGTCCGGCGCAAGGCCGCGCAACCGCACCTGCCCCGCATCGGCGACGTAGTCGGCATTGATCGGATAGCCGGTCAGGCCCGGATCATCCCGTGCGGCGGTCTGCAACGCATCGACCCAACGTGTGCGATTGGCGTTTTCGAGATAAAAATGCCCGGCAACCACCGCAACCACAGCTATGATGGAGAGCGCGGCTTTGCCGATGATCGCAGACGGGTTAATGCCCTTTTCAGACGATTCCCGTGCGCCCTCGATAAGACGGCGGGGATCAATATCACCACCATCCCCGCCCTGCCCGGTCGCTTGCGCGATGGCGCGCTCCAGCAAGGCGTCGACGCGCTGTTCGATGCCGTCAGGCGCCTCTCCGGAGCATCGCAGAGCCAATATCTTCGTGGCACTGGCCCGCAAGTAGACCGTGCCGTGGGACATTTTAAGCTGTCTCAACTCCTCCAAACCGCCACTGCCGAACGCATCGCTTGCGAAGGAATCAAGGGCGGCGATCATGCCCGCGATCAGATCATCATCAAGCAGGGACTCGTCATCGTCATCCACCTCAGGCGGCTTGTCACGCGCCAACAACACGCCGGAGCCGCGTTCGATGAGATACGCCTCCAACACCCTGAAATCTTTTGTGTTATCGACAAGCCAGCCGCTGCTGGGCGCACCCGTGAGGCGGGATTTGAGCGTTGCTATCCACATATCAAACGGCATCGCCGCGTCAATCTGGCGCTGCAAATCAGCGACAGCGTGCGCAACCGACGCATTGATGAGCGTTCCCATACGGGGGGACAACGCGTCGATAATCTCCGGATGCGCGTTGGAAATCTCGCGCTTAACAGTCGATACAACATGCGGGGCTATGGAGCGGGACAGCACCTCGCTGTCCTCCTGACCGGCCTCACGGATCGAATCCGCAAGAACGCTGGCGATAGAGGCGGTGAGGCTCTCCTCGCTCCAACGCTCATCAGTGGTCGAAAGCTTGTCAGAAATCGCTTCCAAATGAACGTCAGACTTTGAGGCGCGTTCAAGCTGTGCCTCCAAAAGCATTTGACGAAAGCTGTCTGTTGTAGGGTCGCTCACCTGAAATTCCTCAACTCGCGAATTGTTCGCGCAGAATGCGTTCGTCCAGGCTATGGCCCGGATCAAACAATAGACGCAAACTGACATCGCGGGCAACACGGGCCTCGACCCAAGCGACATCGCGGACTTCAAGGGCGTCGGCGACTGCACTGACGGGACGTTTTAGTGGCTCCAGGACATCGAAACGAATAACCGCCTGCATCGGCAGCAATGCGCCGCGCCACCGCCGGGGCCGGAATGCCGAGATCGGCGTCACGGCCAACAACTCCGCCTCTATCGGCAGGATCGGACCGTGGGCGGAGAGATTGTAAGCCGTGCTTCCGGCCGGGGTCGCCACCAGAACACCGTCACAAATCAGCTCCTCAAGCCGGACCTCGCCGTCGATACGGATGGCAACCTTTGTCGCCTGCCGGGTTTCACGCAGGAGGGAGACTTCATTGATGGCAAGCGCCTCAACCTGCCGGCCATCGCGGGTTACGGCGGTCATGCGCAGCGGATGGATGGTGGACTCGACCGCCTGTTCGAGACGATCGGGCAGGTTGTCCGGGGCGTAGTCGTTCATCAGAAAACCGATGGACCCGCGATTCATCCCGTAAACGGGAACATCACGGCCCATAACCTCGTGCAAGGTGGCAAGCATAAAGCCGTCACCGCCAAGCGCCACGATCGCGTCGGCGTCATGCGGGTCGCAATGCCCGTACAGGCGGCTCAGCTTTGTCAGCGCAATCTGCGCGGAGCGCGCTTCGCTGGCCATAAATGCAATCCGCTTAAAGCGCATTTTTTCTTCGCCTTTGCCTGACACCGTATTGGAATGGTTAACCGCTGGGGAGGGAACAGGCAAGATGGCACAAAAAAACGCCCCGCCATTACTGGCGGGGCGCTCGGTGTGCTCGATGAGCTAGAGCGTACCTTCGCTTAGCGGAATGCGATTCCGAGTGACTTCAGCGTATCCATTGTCAGACCGCCAGTACCTTCACCAGCGGAACGCTGATAGCGGGTAACAGCTGCTGTCGTCGATGCGTTGTATGCACCGTCGATGGAGCCCTGATAGTAGCCACGCTCACGAAGAGCCTGCTGGAGGCGACGGATAACTTCTGGAGACGCGTTGGTCTCACAGAGGATTTCACGCCACTGAAGCTGCTCGTCACTGACCTTCTCACGACGGTTGATCGTTTTGTAGGTCGCATCCGTAGCAATCCGGCGAACCGATGCCGGCGTAGCGAGAACGCGACGCTGGATCGTTGCCGTTTTACCTGGAACCGCTACACGACGAACCGTTGCAGGCGTCGCGATAACACGACGGGAAACCGTCTGCGTGTTACCTGGGACTGCAATACGGCGAACCGTAGGAGCCTGATCCTGAACGCGGGTCGTGATCGTTGCCGTTTTGCCTGGAACCGCTACACGGCGAACCGATGCAGGGGTGTCGATGACACGGGTCTGGATCGTAGCGGTGCGAGCACCACCAGCCGAAGAACCGCCACCGATCGAAGCAACACGCGCTGCGATACCGTTACCATCCGCACCGCGAATGATGTTGCCGGAACCGTCAACTGCCTGGCCGTTAGCGTTTACACCAACTGCGCCACGGATGACGTTGCCGCCCGCATCAACAATTGCTGTACCACCACCGGCGCCAGCGCCAGCACCCGAACCGTCGCTGTAGACACCGGCGATACGGCGAACCGTAGCAGGTGTTGCAAGCACGCGGGTCGTGACCGTTGCTGTTTTACCAGGGACCGCTACACGACGAACCGTTGCTGGCTCGGCGATAACGCGGGTCGAGACCGTTGCAGTTTTACCAGGAACCGCTACACGGCGAACCGATGCAGGGTTGTCGATGACTTGGGTCGTAACCGTTGCCGTCTTACCTGGAACCGCTACGCGACGTGCCGAAGCAGGCGTTGCGATGACGCGGGACGTGATCGTGGCCGTTTTACCTGGAACCGCTACACGGCGAACCGATGCAGGGGCGTCAATGACGCGGGTCGTAACCGTTGCCGTTTTACCAGGGATCGCGACAGCACGGGTCGAAGCAGGTGTTGCTACAACGCGACGCTGAACCGTGCGGGTCTGTGCAGGCACAGCCACTGCGCGGGTCGATGCCGGTGTATCGATAACCTGCATGGAGACCGTAGCGGTCTTCGCAGGAACCGTCACACGACGAACCGAAGCAGGTGTATCAACAACACGGCGCTGGATCGTACGGGTCTGTGCGGCAACTGCGACAGCACGGGTAGATGCTGGCGTAGCAACAACACGACGCTGGATCGTTTGCGTCTTGCCTGGAACCTGAACAACCTGGGTCGAAGCAGGCGTGTCAATCACACGGCGCTGGATCGTCCGGGTCTGAGCGGCAACCGCTACTGCACGGGTCGAAGCAGGCGTAGCGACAACGCGACGCTGGATCGTCCGGGTCTGAGCAGGAACTGCAACAGCACGGGTCGAAGCAGGTGTTGCAACAACACGACGCTGAACGGTCCGGGTCTGCGCAGGAACTGCAACAGCCTGGGTCGAAGCAGGACGGTCAATCACACGACGCTGGATCGTCCGGGTTTTAGCAGGAACTGCTACAGCCTGGGTCGAAGCAGGACGGTCAACAACACGGCGCTGGATCGTGCGCGTCTGTCCTGGGACAGCAACACGGCGAACCGTTGCAGGTGTATTGATGACACGGCGCTGGATCGTCCGGGTCTGAGCGGCAACCGCTACTGCACGGGTCGAAGCAGGCGTAGCGACAACGCGACGCTGGATCGTCCGGGTCTGAGCAGGAACTG
>CALDZQ010000038.1 GCA_937944035.1 uncultured Neomegalonema sp.
CGCTCACACCTCGGCATCACCGCGTTCCCCGTCACCGCCAACAGCAGCGCGAGCATCCGCAGCAACACATCACGGTGTCGGTCTATGGCGAGCGTCCAGTCCAAAGTGTCAGTTTAATCCTCTATCAATACCAAGTCGGCATCAAATAGAACTAAGTAAGAACATTTGTCAAGATTTTTCGCGTGCGCCCGATAATTTTTCGCCCCCGCCGCAAAAAAAACCCGCGTCAAAAAAGATGCGCCCTCCCCCATTGGGTGCTATGGGCAGGCATTGCCAATCAAGCGAGCCGTCTTCATGTCCAAGCCCCCCGCCGAAAAAGCCTTCATCGTCTCATGGGATCAAATCCACCGCGACTCGCGGGCGCTGGCTTGGCGGCTGGATGGTCAGGGCAGCGGGCCGGACGGATCGTGGAAAGCCGTGATTGCCATCACACGCGGCGGCATGACGCCCGCCTGCATCGTCGCCCGCGAACTGAATGTCCGCGTCGTCGATACCATCAGCATCAAATCCTACTCGCATCAGGCGCAAAGCGAAGCCTCCCTGCTCAAGGCTCCCGACGCGGCGATCATGGGCGATGGTGACAACATCCTGATTATCGATGATCTTGTGGACAGCGGTAAAACGCTGGAAGTGGTGCGCAAGATGTACCCCAAGGCGCATCTGGCAACGGTCTACGCCAAACCGAAAGGCAGGCCGCTGGTCCAAACTTTCATCACCGAGGTAAGTCAGGACACGTGGATCTACTTCCCGTGGGACTTGGAGCTGCAATACGCCAAACCCCTGCGCGGGGATGAGTGATACTCAAAACACTGTCATCATCTGCGAAGGCAGATGATCCAGCCTCGCGTCTTACAAGATCGCCTCTCAGCCAGCGGCCCCTACTTCTTCTTCACGTCCGCTTCCGCTTTTTTCAGCTCCAGCGATCCGTAAGGATTCCATGCCATCAGCGCTGTGCGGTTGTCCTGCACCTCGGTATCCTCGTACCCGACCAGCACGATCAGTTGGCGGCCATCCTCGCCCGTCAGATAGGCACGGCGCGCAACGCGGCCCCGGCGGAAACCGTCCGCTTTGTGCAATCCGCTAAAGCGTTTTCCGGTGGCATTCACGATCAACGCGGCGCGACCGTCAGGCTCGACCTGCAGCAACGCTTTCGCACCCTTCACATCCAGCAACCAGATATGACGCGCACCGGGATGGCCCTCGACCATGCGTTCCTCAGAGGCAAAGGTTTGCACCTCGCCCGTCGACGGGTTCACGATCTGCGTCCCGACACCGATCGCGTAGGCAAAATCATCGCGTTTGGCCAGCAGGTGCTTTCCCCGCGCGATCAGGCGACAGCCGCATGACGGCTTGCCCGCCAGCGCATTAAGACAGCTGCGCATCGCCCCGTCCGTCGCCTGGTCATCCGTGCCCGCAAGCGCGACATTCAGCACGGGGCAGGATTCCGACGGCTCGCCCCGCACCAGGGCGCGCCCTTCTTTGCCCGACAAAAAGGCTTTGCCCTCAGGGGAGCCGAACAACAGGCCGATCTGCGCCGCCTCGGTCCATTTCGCCCCCCGTTTGCGGTGCGTATCCCCTGAAGACGCGCGCACGGCATAGGACAGCGCCTCCGGCAGCTCGGTCATATTCTTCGCAATGATCTTGGGCGGGCGCGGTTGCAACAGCACGCGTTGATAAAGGTCCGCGCTGTTCAGCATATTCTGCGGCGTTCCATTCACAAGCCGCTGCCGCGCTCCGGCCGGTTCAACCGATTGCCCCGCCTGCGCAAAATCGAGCGTCCCCGGCGACCCGGCTTCACTCGCGCATCCGGCGGCAAAAACCGATACAAATCCGACTGCACAGATCAACGCAAACTTGCGACGCCATAGCGTGAGGGGTGACGAAATTGATGCGATCATTTTGATTCACCTGATGATTTAGCGCCGGGTGATAAGCCCGTCGCCGACTCTAACCTGACATTTATCTATTCATAGCCATATTCGGACGTTTTCGTTTACAGCGTGTTGACATCGCCTCAGTAGCGGAACAGGTGACGTTACGTCGCGTAGATAAAGTTTCATGATTTAACTATTAAGAATTTTGATGAAAAATATCTCAACCGCGCTATAGTATTGTACGGGGTGAGTGAGTGTAGGGTGTAAGGTTGGACTCCTTGGAAGTAGAAACATCATTTCGTGCCATCGGCAGGGTGAAATGGTTCGACCCCGTCAAAGGGTACGGATTTATTGTGCCCGAAGATCCGGACGCGACCTATGATGGCGATGTGCTTTTGCATATGTCCGTCCTCAGATCCGCAGGGTTCAGCACCGTCCCCGAAAACGCGCGCATCGTTTGCGAGGCTGTACGCGGTCAACGCGGCGCACAAGCGACCCGTGTTCTCGAACTTGATGACAGCGCGGAACCGCCTGAAGATTTTCTCGACCACCCCGATTTTTCTCTCGAAGGAACCCTGCCCGTCGAAGACGGCGCTTTGCTGCCGGTTCGGGTGAAGTGGTTCGATCGGGCCAAAGGCTTCGGCTTTGCGAATATGATCGGCGACGCATCGGATATTTTTGTCCATATGGAAGTGTTGCGCCGTTTCGGCCTGCCCGACCTTGCGGCCGGTGAAGCGGTACTCGTGCGCGCGGTGCGCGGATCGCGCGGGATGATGGCCGTTGAGATCAGGCCTTGGGATCATTCGTTCAGGCAATAACGGTATATCATGACGCGATTCATCAAACGGTCAGCGCAGGGCATACTTGCGCTTTTTCTGCTCGTCTCCAGCACCGCCGGAATTGAGACACGCGCGCACGCGGAAACCCCGTCTTCCGGCGTGATCGAAATTCAGTCGGCAACACAAACCCACCGCTTTGAAGTCGAAATCGCGGACGAGCCGAGCGAACGGGCGCGCGGCCTGATGTTCCGCGAATTCCTGCCCGCCGGAGACGGAATGCTCTTCATCTATCCGCGCGAGCAAATCTCATCTTTTTGGATGAAGAACACACTGATTTCGCTCGACATGCTGTTCATCACCAACAACGGCGAGATCGTGCAAATCTCGCCCCGCGCCACACCGGGATCATTGGACTCGGTACGCTCAGATCGTCCGGTTCGCGCGGTTTTGGAGATCAACGGCGGTCTGGCCGATGCCCTCTCAATCGCCGTGGGCGATACGGTAAAATTGTTTCGCAAAAATCCTGCAAATCAGTGATGTGAGGACTTGCCCATCCTGAATGCTTGGTATATTCCTCCCCTCGTTCGGAGTGTGGCGCAGTCTGGTAGCGCACCTGTTTTGGGTACAGGGGGTCGTAGGTTCGAATCCTGCCTCTCCGACCAATAGCGCGTTTAAAACGATTTCAGATCGCTTTAAACGCGCTATTTTTTGCCCCTATCCCACCCCTCACACGGCCGCCGCCGTATCGCTGTGCGGATCAGCGCTCTCCACAAAAACCGGCGGCGCACCGCGTTCGCGATAGGGGGTGCGATTGAAATACGCGCGGTAGCATTTCGAGAAATGCGACGGCGAGGTAAACCCCGATGCCAGCGCCACATTTATCACCGACATCTCGGTTTGCAGCAGCAGGTTCCGCGCTTTTTGCAGCCGCAGCTCCATGTAATACCGCTTCGGCGACCGATCCAGATAGCGCCGGAACAACCGCTCCAACTGCCGCGTCGACATCTGCGCGTGTTGCGCCAGGATCGAGGGGCTGATCGGCTCTTCGAGGTTGTTTTCCATCATCTGAATGATCGAGATCAGCTTCGGATGCCGCACACCGATACGGGCCGGAACGGAAAGGCGTTGCTCCTCGCGCTCGCCGCGCAGGGGGGTGTGGATGATCTGGTCGGTGATCGCGCTGACGATAGAGGGTTCAACGTCACGCGCGATCAGGGTCAGCATCATATCCGTTGCCGCAATCCCGCCCGCACAGGTGAAGCGATCACCTTGGATTTCAAACAGGCGGTTGGTCATCTCGATTTCGAGGAACTCCTCCGAAAACGCCGCCTGATTTTCCCAGTGGATCGTACAGCGCCTTCCATCCAGCAATCCGGCCTTCGCCAGCACCAAAGCCCCCGTACAGAGCGCACCGATGGGCGAGCCGAGGCGCGATTGCTTGCGCAGCCATGTCAGGACAGGCTTGCTCGCCGCGCGATGCGCATCAACGCCGGAACACACCACAATCCGCGCCCCGCGCGGCACGTCACTCAAACCGCCATTA
>CALDZQ010000039.1 GCA_937944035.1 uncultured Neomegalonema sp.
CCAGCACCCGCACATCGAAACCGGGCGTTGCACGGCCCATCGCGCCGGGCCTGTGCAAGCCGATCCCCGTGCAAGAGGCGATGACGAGATTACACTCGGTCTGCCCGTAAAACTCGTTAATCGTCACGCCCAGCGTCTTGCGGCCCCAGTCCAGCAACTCCACGCCCAGCGACTCGCCGCCGCTGCCAATCGCACGGGGCGAGACTTTCGGCGGATCACTCACCCGCCGCATCATCTTCAGCGCGGTCGGCGGGATGAAAGCCGTCCGCACATCCTGCCGCACCATCAGATCGAACGCCGCCTCGCCGGAAAACTTCGGAAACCGCCGCGCGATCACAGGAACCCCGTGATGCAGAGTCGTCAGCAGCACGTTGAGCAATCCGCCGATCCAGGCCCAATCGGCGGGCGTCCACATCCGGTCATCGGGCTGCGGCATCAGGTCGGTGAACATCTCGACCCCCGGCAAATGGCCCAACAGAGTGGAGTGCGGCAGCAGCGCGCCTTTGGGATTGCCCGTTGTGCCGGAGGTATAGATGATAAACGCCGGATCACTGGCGGCGGTGTCAACGGGGGTGAAGCCATCGCTCTGCCCCGAAAGCGCCGCATCCAGCCCGTCATCCGCGTTCAGCACATGCGCCAGATCGGGCAATCCGCCCCGCATCCTGTCCAGCTTGTCCGCCCCCGCCGCGTCGGTGACAACAACTTTCGCCCCGCTATCGGCCAGCCGGTGCGCCAGCGCGTCTTCTCCGAACAGCGTGAACAGCGGGATCGAAACCGCGCCCAGCTTCAGCGCCCCGATATGCGCCACGGCCGTCTCCAAACACTGCGGCAACAGCACGGCCACCCGATCCCCGCGCCCGACCCCGCGCTCCGCCAGCAGGTTCGCCATCCGGTTCGACAACCCGCGCAGCTCCTCAAACGAAACATCGCGCCCTTCCTCATCGAGGATCAGCGCCACACGTGCAGGATCGGAACGCGCCCATTTATCGCAAACATCCCAGCCGATGTTGTACCGTTCGGGAATATCCCACTCAAAGCGGGCGCAGAGGTCGGCGTAAGTCGTGGCGTCTGGCAGCATGACCCGGTTATCCCATCCCTGACTCGGACGATCTGCCCTTGTGCTTTTTGCTGTCCAACCAGCCTGTCGCGACCGCAAGTGTAATCATAGCGATATTATACAGCACCCCGATACCGAGAATCACCCAGCCCGAAATCGGCCCCAGTGCCGCCCGGTCCGGCAGCTCGGAGAAATCGGCTATAGGCGTGGGGTGGACCGTTATCTTGCCGATATACGCGATGGACAGGATCAGCAAAATCCACACATAGTTTCGCCGCAACCGCCGCCCGACGGCCCGCGCCGTACTGATATGATAGCCGGGGTGGTTGTAATCGCGCGCAAGAACACCCTGCCAGTCTTCTCCGGTATCCAGGCCGCCGTCTTCCAGCATCGACGCGAAGAAATGCGTTTCCATCCAGCGCGCCCGCGCGCGCCAGACGTTGAAATAACGGTAGCGCCGTCCCTCCATAAACAACATAAACAGCACCAGCAATCCGGTCAGGATCAGCGGCAGCGCAGACGCCTCCTTGCTGGAGAACGAGACCGAGAATGCGATGCCGAGGCTGACCACAGACCAGTTCGTGGTCGTATCCATACGGGTGCGCCAGATCGTGCTGCGATAGACCTCAGCCCGGTACAGATGAGACAAAGCGCCGATTTCGGCAGCGGTCAACTCCCGCTTCTCTCCGGTATTCGCCATAAATTATCCCCAGGTTTCGATCAGCGTAGCAGTGTCGCATCCGCTTCACCAGCATTCGCAAGGCTTGTGAAGCGCGGCGGCTATCCGGTATGCTCGCGTCAAACACTGACTCCCGCAGAAAGGCCCGACCATGTGCGCGCAACCCGTTATGAAAACCGCTTCGCCAAAACCTGTATTCGACTGGGCCGATCCGTTTCTGATCGAGGATCAACTGACCGACGACGAGCGCATGATCCGCGCCGCCGCCGCCGATTTCGCCGCTGATAAACTGCAACCCCGCGTGATCGACGCCTATGCCGAGGAGCGGGTCGAGCCTGAGATTTTCGCCGAGATGGGCGCAATGGGCCTGCTGGGCGTGACCGTGCCGGAGCAATATGGCGGTATCGGCGCGGGCTATGTGTCCTACGGCGTCGTCGCGCGCGAGATTGAGCGGGTGGACAGCGGCTACCGCTCGATGATGAGTGTGCAATCCTCGCTCGTGATGTACCCGATTTACGCCTATGGCGACGAGGCGCAGCGGATGAAATATCTGCCCAAACTGGCCAGCGGCGAGTGGATCGGCTGCTTTGGCCTGACCGAGCCGGATGCCGGGTCCGATCCGGCGGGGATGAAGACGCGGGCGGTTAAAACCGATGGCGGCTACCGCATCAGCGGCGCGAAAATGTGGATTTCCAACTCCCCGATTGCCGATGTTTTCGTGATCTGGGCCAAATCCGACGCCCATGACGGCAAAATCCGGGGCTTTGTGCTCGAAAAAGGCATGGCGGGCCTCAGCGCGCCCAAAATCGGCGGAAAACTGTCGCTTCGCGCCTCGGTGACGGGCGAGATTGTCATGGATAATGTCGAGGTCGGCGAGGATGCGCTGCTGCCGAATGTTGAGGGTCTGAAAGGCCCGTTCGGCTGCCTCAACCGCGCGCGCTACGGCATTGCCTGGGGCGTGATGGGCGCGGCGGAGGATTGCTGGCATCGTTCGCGCCAGTACGGCTTGGACCGTGTGCAATTCGGCAAGCCGCTGGCGCAAACGCAGCTGTTCCAGAAGAAACTCGCCGATATGCAAACCGAGATCGCACTGGGCCTGCAAGCCGCTCTGCGGGTCGGGCGGTTGTTTGACGACGGACAAATGGCCCCCGAAATGATCTCGATCATCAAGCGCAACAACTGCGGCAAAGCCCTCGACATCGCCCGCCAATCCCGCGATATGCACGGCGGCAACGGTATCCAGCAGGAATACCACATCATGCGCCACGCCCAGAACCTTGAGACGGTGAACACCTACGAGGGAACCCACGATGTCCACGCGCTGATCCTTGGCCGCGCGCAGACCGGTTTGCAGGCGTTTTTCTAAAGCTCCGCCAGCCGTACCCCCCCGTAACACTGTCATACCCCGCGAAGGCGGGGTATCCAGCCTCGCCCCTTGAGAAAATTGCCTTTTCTTACTCGTCTGTGCGCAGCACAGACACGCGATCGCCGCCCCACGGCGTGAGCGTTCCGCTCACACCCGGCGCTCGCTTCGCAATTTTTGAAAGATTATCTCCAAACACACCAAAATCCTCCCCCGCACCGCGCACGGGAGAGCAAAACCTCAAATCTCACACAGTCTCCGGCGGATCATGCAGCGCATAAAGCGCCAACGCATGACAATCCTTCAGCACAAAATCCACCGGATGCCGCCCGCGATCCCTGTGACCGGGCGGCTTTCCCGGCCTGATCGGCGCGATATATTTGCCGGTTTCAGCGCGCCCCGTCAGACGCTTGGCTTCCCACCGCGCCAGCCGCCGCGCCTGTTTCGGCACATCACCCAACGCGGTCTGCAAAGCCGATAACCGCCGCATCAACTGCGCCGGACTGACCTCATCATCCGGCGAGGCGACAACAACAGGCTCAAAAACCTGCACTTCATCGAAAAACCGGATATTCGGCTCCGATTTCCGGCCCCGCCAAGACGAACGCGGCTTAAAAGATTTGCGCGCATCGAACAGCGCAAATGCCGGAACCCGCGCCATATCCTGAGCGCGGCCCGCAATCACAGGCTTCCCGCGCGCAACAGCCGTGCCCGCCTCAATCCTCAAAACCAGTTTCACCACCACGACCAGCCGCCGGAACGCCGATTCCGCAGGCCGCAAAACCCGCCAAATCCCCGTCCGCACATGCCTCGGCATAGCCTCCCCGCCACCCGCCATCACGAGCAGCGCAGCAACCATCCGAACCAGCGCGTCGCGGTGGCGGTCTATGGCAAGCGTCCAATCCAGTGTCTCAAGCTCCTTCTTCATAT
>CALDZQ010000040.1 GCA_937944035.1 uncultured Neomegalonema sp.
TGCTCATCGAAAGCCTTGCCCTCGGCCCGCTCCAGCCCCGCGCGCAGCATCCCTTCGGTCAGGTCGAGGATGGTCACATGAGACGGATCACCTGGTTTGTCGTTGGCGCGATCGAGAATGCGAAACGCAATATCGCCCGTCCCCCCCGCAACATCCAGCATCCGCATCCCGGGGCGCGGCGCGAGCCAGTCGATCATCGCCGCTTTCCAGATGCGGTGAACCCCGCCGGACATCAGATCGTTCATAATATCATAACGGTTCGCCACAGAAGAGAAGACGCCCTGCACAAGCTCAGGCTTTTCATCCTCGGTCACATCGCGATAGCCGAAATGGGTACGTTTGTCGGTGCTGCTCATCCGCTACAAATAGCCCGCCGGAACACCGTTCGCCACGAGAAAAATACGCCCGCGTCAACGTGGGTCAGGGTTCTGCTCATTTGCTTAATCCATCACTTGAACATTGTGCTTTGCGATGGCAAATCTCATATTGAAGCGGTTTACGCTTAATATTAAATCTAGCGACAACTGATCCAACAGCTTTTGTATTGTTGCAAAAGATGCAAAAAAGACAAAACTACTATCTTGGCCTAAATGTTGTCTGATAAATGAACGGACGCTTGGCCTTATTTCAACCAGGGGATCGTCGTGACCGATTTAATACCCGCAAAAATAGATAGCTTGCCAGCGATAACGACTGGAACGGATGATCTGTTAACTCAGATCACTGCCTCTCTGGGAGTGGATCGCGCTGTATTGCCTGCAAAGAGTCAGATTGACCATGCTTGGGGCAACCTGCCACGTTTGTTAAGTAAAATTCCTTTGGAGTTGCGGGACGAACGAATGATTCGGCTATGTGTTGCGGTGTCAGTTGGTCTATTTGACAGCGCAATAAATTACATCTGGAACTCTACGGTAGTAGAACTTCGGCAAAAAGTAATTAGATTTGGCTTGCCAATAGTTGCGCAACTCACATCTAAAGCTATAGACGAGAACAAGTTAATAGAGTTGATGGATCATGAACTTCTAAAGCTCTGCCTGGAACTCAATTTAATCTCAGAAGAAGGGTATTTTAAGCTAGATCAGTGCCGCGCAATCAGGAACAGTTTTTCAGCAGCACACCCTGCAGTTGGTGCTCTAGATGAAGACGAAGTCATTAATTTCATAAGTCGATGTGCTAGATCAGCACTGAGTGATGTTAATGTGCCAGCAGGAGTAAATTTTAACGAACTGATTGTTGCTATTAAAAACGCTCAATTCTCTGAGGATCAAAAAGCTTACTGGTCTGGCGCGATCAAGGGCACTCATAATGCTCAGAGGGAATTAATTGCAACAGCTCTTCATGGAATGTATTGCGACGAAACACTGGGGCAAGCGGCAAGAACTAATTGCTCAATACTATTCCTACCCACCGTTGAATTAGGTGGAATGCCTGCAAAAATAATCGATCAACATCAATCATACGTTGGTAAGGGCGAAGACTCTAAAGCAGCAGCTTCGCGTGATTTTTTTACGAAGTTCAACATGCTGGGTATGTTGTCTGAAGCTGAAAGGCACGCGATTGTTTCGACCGCGTGCGATAGAATGAATGCTGCTCATCAAGGTATGAATAATTTCTACAATGAACCGCCCTTCGCTGCAAGACTCCATGAGATCGTAGGCGCATCGGTTGTCCCCGACACCGTACGCTGGAAATTCGTAGAGACTGTTATTTCTTGCGCTTTAGGCAACCCATTTGGTGTGTCGTGGGCTGCGATGCCTCATTATACAAGTATGATTAAAGATTTTTCTCCTAAGGCGCTGGAAATTATGTTCAGTATTCCGGGCAGCAAGACTTTGGCAGGAAACAAGATCGCAACCGATAGCGATTGTAGAAAGCGGTTTGCGCAGTTGGTTGGCCTTTTTGCTAGCGCAAGTATCCCTACGTCCCTACAAACCCCATATGTAAATTGGATGACGGAACTCGCTAAGTATCAAGCTACTTAGCAATCTGACACAACACCCACTACCCCCAAATAACCCCCCGCAACCCCAGCACATCCGCATCCCGCATCAAAACCCCGTCCGAGCCTACAAGCCCCGCGTTCTCTGCCTTTGCGGTTGCGGCAATGATCCTGTCAAACGGGTCGCGGTGCGCCCATTGCAGGAGCGACGCTTCAAGCAATACCGATGGGGATACGGCAACGACGTGGATGCCGCTTTGCGCTGCGGTTTCCGGCAGGGCGCGCACCACGCTCTCTGCGATCGGCAGCTTGCCCACGCGGACTTTTTGCCCGATCTCGAACAAGCTGATCCCGCTGATAAAAACGTATTCCGCCCCGTCAATCGCATTCCGTGCCGCCTCAGGCAGCGCGCCGAGCGAGGGCGACATCAAGTACAACAGCGCGTTTGTGTCGAGAAGAATGCGCCGCACCGCTCACCCTTCCCACAATGCCAGATCGTCCTCAGACATCGGCTCGTGCCAATCAACGCCTTTCAGGCCGTCAAGCTGACCATCCAACAGACCATAGCGGATTTTTGAGTTTTTGATCGGCTCAATCGTCGCCACAGGTTTGCCGCGACGGGCGAGAACCACGGTTTCACCGGATTCAACACTGGCGACAATCTTTGAAAGATTACGCGCCGCATCAGCAATATTGACAGTTTCCATGCGGGCCTCCTCTATCTGAAAGGATATACGTAACTTACGTACATTTGTCAATCACCGCCGCATCCCCGCCTTCAACTCCCCCAGCGTGAACGCCCCGAACAGGCGGGCGCTGAGGGCGTAGGTGGTCATGCCCAGGATGATGAGGCCAAAGACACCGACAACGCGCGCAAGGCCGCCGCTGTCGAAGCTGTCGCGCAGCAGCCATGCGAGGCCGATCAGCACCGCCCCCATCACCACACTCGCCAGCGCCAGTCGCGGCACTTTGCGGGCGAGGCGGGTGTCGATGCTGTAGCCGCGCTCGTACAGCAGCACCCACAACCAGATCACGTTGATCCACGCGGCGATGCTGGTCGCGACGGGGATGGCCATCCACCCGAACCACCACGCCCCGGCCAGCGCGAGAACCGTGTTAATCCCCATCGCCCACAGCGACAGGCGGAGGGGCGTCTTGCTGTCCTCGGCGGCGAAAAACCCCGGCGTCAGCGTCTTGTTCAGCACAAACGCGGGCAATCCCAGCGCAAACAGCGCAGTCGCCAGCCCCGTTTGAGAGGCATCATAGGCGGTATACGCCCCGCGCTCGAACATCGCGCGGGCAATCTCGGTCGGGATCAGGATAAGGGCGACGGTGGCAGGCAATGTCAGGGCCAGCGCGAACTCCGCCGAACGGTTCATCGCGTTATTCGCGCCCCCCGTATCGCCCAGCTTTATGCGCCGCGACAGGTCCGGCATCAGCACGATACCCACCGCAATGCCGACGACGCCCAGCGGCAGCTGATACAGCCGATCCGCATAGGTCAGCCACGAAACCACACCGTCAAAGAACGACGCGATGATCGACCCGACCATCAGATTAATCTGCATCGCCCCGCCCGCCAGCGCCGCAGGGGCGGCCAGCAGCAGCAGGCGTTTCATATCCGGCGTGATGCGCGGGCGTTTCAGGGAAAAACGCATCCCCGCTTTGCGCGCCGCACCCCAAACCAGCGCAAGCTGCGCAAAACCGGAGAAAACCACGCCGAGCGCCAGCCATATCTCGATTTGCCATCCCATCAGCAGGGCCGTGCCGGCAAATCCTATGACAAAAATATTCAGCAGGATCGGCGCACCCGCCGCCACCGCGAACTTGCCCAACGCATTGAGAACGGCGCTGAACATGGCGGTCAGCGATACCAGCATCAGATACGGAAACATAATCCGCGCCAGCAGCACGGTCAGCTCATACTTATCCGGCTGTGACGTAAATCCGGCCGCCAGCAGATACATCAACACCGGCATGGCCAGCGTGGCAATTAATGTGAATACAAACAATGCACTGGCCAGCATTGCCAACGCCTCTTCCCCGAACCGCTTCGCCTGCGCGTCGCCATCGGTCAGGCTTTTGGTGAACAGCGGAACAAACGCGATGCTGAACGCGCCCTCGGCAAAGATACGCCGGAACAGGTTCGGCATCCGGAACGCCGCATAGAACGCATCCGCCGCATCGCCCGCACCGAGCGTGGCGGCGATGATAATCTCACGCCCCAGTCCCAGCACCCGGCTGATAAGCGTCATCCCGCCAACGGTCAGAAACCCGCGCCCCAGACTCACAGAACTGCCTTTTGCGCATCTGATCCGACCGGGGCATCATCGCTCAAAACCTCGTAAAGGGCTTTGGTGATGCTCTTTTGCCGATTCTGGTTCGTCACCTTATGCCCGAACATGTCTTTCACATAAAACGTATCGACGGCGCGTTCTCCGTAAGTGGCGATAACCGCCGAGAAAATGCTGATCCGCTGGTTGGCGATGGCGCGTGACAGATCATGCACCAGCCCCAGCCTGTCGCGGCCCGTGACCTCGATAATGGTGTAAAGTTCCGACGCGGTATTGTCGAAATTGACTGCCGGGGGAACCGTAAAATTCTCCTCACGGGCCTGGATCGTCTGACCTTTGCGCTCCTCAAAGGCGAGGTGCGGCTTGATCTCCCCGCGCAAGACTTTGGCGATGGTGTCACGCAAGCGTTTCAGGCGGTGCGGATCATCGTAAACCTCACCGTCCCGATCTTGCAGCCACAGCGTCGCAATGGCCAGACCATCGGATGTGGTGAAGGTGCGGGCGTCGACGATGGATGCGCCGGAAAGCGAAACCGCTCCGGTAATGCGCGAGAACAGCCCCGGATGGTCGCCCATCGCCAGCGAAAGACGCGTCGCGGCGCGGCCCTCATCACCCGACACATCTATCGCCAGACCATCGCTTTCCGCACCCTTCAGCATACGCGCGTGCAATTCATGCACATCGGTATCGAGGCCCAGCCAGTAGGGCGGATAGTGGCGCTTGACGAAGGCTTCAACTTCGTCTGCACCCCATCCTGAAAGACGCTCGGCAACCGCGTCTTTGGCCTGTTGCAGCCGCTCCTGACGCGTCTCATTCAACGCCGCATGGCCCGCGCTCAGAACGGTCTGGGTTTCGCTGTAAAGTGTCCGCAAAAGCTGGGCTTTCCAGCCGTTCCACACCCCCGGCCCGACCGCGCGGATGTCACACACCGTCAGCACCAGCAGCATTTGCAGCAACTCACGGCTCTGCACAATATCGGCAAAATCACGGATCGTTTTCACATCCGCAAGATCGCGCTTCTGCGCCGTATCCGACATCAGCAGGTGATGGCGTACCAGCCAGACAACCCGCTCCGTCTCCGCACTGCTCAGACCAAGGCGGGGGCAGACCTCTTCCGCGATACGCGCCCCGACGATAGAGTGATCCTCCGGCAGACCCTTGCCGATGTCATGCAGCAGCATCGCCACATACAAAACTCGGCGGTTCAGCAAACCTTTCTTCATTATCTCGGTCGCTTTAGGCGCTTCGTCGGCCAGTTTGCCGCCTTCGATCTGACTCATATTCCCCACCGCACGGATGGTATGCTCATCAACCGTGTAGTGGTGGTACATATTGAACTGCATCATGCAGACGATGCGCTCAAACTCAGGCATAAAGCGGCCTAAAACACCGACCTCATTCATAAACCGCAACGCATTTTCAGGATCGCGCGTGTCGCACAGGATCTTTAGAAACAAGCCGTTCGCATCGGGGTCGGCCCGCAGCGTGTCGTCGATAAGGCTAAGGTTTCTGCGGATAATTTTCAGGGTCGCCGGATGAATAGTCGAACCTGTCCGGCTCGCGGTCTCAAACAACCGCAAGATTTCAATAGGGCTATCCCGGAAAAACCCCGCATCTTCGATCAGTAAGCGGCCATGTTCAAGCTTGAGTGTTTCATCATCCTCTTTGCCGTTGAACATGGACAGGAAGCTCCAGCCCCCGCGCCTTTGAGGCGTCTTTTGCTGCGCCTCCAAAGCCGCGCAGAAGATGCGGGTCAGATCACCAACCTCTTTGGCGACGGTGAAGTAATGCATCATAAACTGCTCGACGCCGCTTTGCCCCCCATCACCTGTGAAGTGCATGTTGGCGGCGACTTCGATTTGCTTATCGAAGGTCAGTTGCTCCTGCGCGCGGCCCGCGAGATAGTGCAGCCAGAACCGCACCGTCCAAAAAAAACGTTCCGCGTCCTGAAAGCGCCGGTCCTCGTTCAGTGTAAACACACCGTGCGCCACCAATTCTTCTGTGGTTTCAACCTGATAAAGGTATTTCCCGATCCAGAACAAGCTGTGCAAATCCCGCAGCGCACCTTTGCCTTCCTTGATATTCGGCTCCAGCAGGTAGCGGGAATCTCCGGCCCGTTCATGGCGGGAACGACGTTCTCCCAGCTTGGCATTGGCGAATTCGACACCTGTGTCGGTGAATAATTCGTCCCGCAGACGTTGCTTCATCTCCTCGTAAAGCGCGACATCCCCGCAGACAAGGCGGGTTTCCAGCAACGAAGTGCGGATCGTCATATCTTCGCGCGCCAGCCGGATGCAATCATTGATCGAACGCGTGGCCTGACCGACCTTCTGTTTCAAATCCCACAGCGCGTAGAGCACGGTCTCAACCACAGATTCGGTCCAACCGGTCCGTTTGTAAGGGGTCAGAAACAGCAGATCTATATCCGAGCCGGGCGCAAGCAAACCCCGCCCGTACCCGCCAACCGCGACCACGGCTACTCTTTCGCTGGATGTCGGGTGGGGCGACGGAAAATTGCGCTCCCCCATTGCGAATAGCTCAGCGATTATAAAATCCTGAAGATCGGTCAGCGCCTTTCCGGCCTCAATACCTGCAAGCGGCCGACTCTCAAATATCGCCTGAACGCGCCCGCGCCCCTCATCCAGCAACACCTTGAGCGCGGCAGGAACAGGCGTTCCCTCAGAGACGGCGGCGCGATACGCGGTGACATCGACCAAGCTGTTGATGTCACCAAAAAGCGTTATCGCATCCCCGCCGCTTTTACCCCTAAGCGGGTCCGCGCTGACACTCACTGACTGTAACCGGAGATGCTCGTTACGCGGCGGTTAAAGCCGGTTGGCGCGGGTTGCAGCACTTCAAACTGCCGCCGACCGACTTTCAGCATCGACAGCATCCGCTCGTTACGGCCATCAGGCAGAAAGCGGAACAGACCGCTCATCCCCCTGAAACCGGAGGCGGTTTCAATGTCAGGGATTGAGAAAGGCGCACGGTTTCCGGCACTTGCCGCTTTCAACAACGCCCCCGCAATCGCAACACCATCATAGGCGAGCGTTGCGATCGCCGGAGGTTTTTCGCCGTAGGCGGCGCTGTAACGTCCTTCAAAATCGGCCTTCAAAGCCGGATCAAGGCCGGGAAACCACCCGCCAAGCAACGTTGCCTCGCGGAAAGTTTCTTTATCGTCCCAAATACCGAGACCGAGATACTTCACCTTGCTGGGCAGCACGTCATTATAGGCAAGATAAGCCGCAATCGCCTGCAGGGATTTGCCGCTTGTGGCGATCATCACGGCCTTCACATCAGGGTTTGCCGTATAGAATTCCGCAAACCGTTTGGCGGTCGCGTCGGCGCGGGAAAAATCGCTGCTGATCGGCTGAGTGGTTGCAATTTCAACGCCGTAGCGCTGCGCCGCATCCTGCATCGAGCGGAAAACGATACCGCCATAGGGTGTGTCCGGCGCGAGCAAGGCGACTTTGCGCAGCCCCCGCTGGGCGATATAGGACATTGAGCGCTCAACCTCCGCACTGGGCAGATAGCCGACGGTGTAGACGCCCCGCCGCAAGACCGCCTGGTCCGTGGTGAATGCGATCACAGGAACCCCAGCGCTCTGCGCAACCCCTGCAACAGCCTCCGCCGATCCGGAGAAAAGCGGGCCGATAATAAGTTTAGCGCCATCACGAATCGCTTGTTGCGCTGCGATGGAAGCCTTTTCCGGCGACCCGCCCGTATCATAGCCGCGAAGAACAATCCGGCGATTGCCGAGTTCCTTGGCGGAGAGCGCGGCGGCGTTCGACAACCCTTTCGCCAACGCCCTGATAGCGGCGCGCGGGTCTGAATCCGGTGTCAAAATAGCGATGGTAACGGGTGCGTTCGGATCATAGCCGGCTCCGGCAAATGACGGCGCCGGCGCGCCCACCCTTGCGAGTTCCGCCGTGTCATATTCGGTATCCGCCGAAAAGCTGCCCGGATACGGGTTCGCGGCGGCTTTTTCGTCATTAGGATCGAGAATATTCGCAGGTTGAGGCGTTATTTGAGCCTGCTGAGCGTCTGATTCCGGCTGAACCTCTTCCGGCACGCCAATTTCCGCGACAGGGTCCGGCACAACAGGCTGCGACGCTTGTGGTGCGGGCGCGACAGGCACTTGGGGCGGCTCGAACAGCATGGGCGGGGTTTCAAGCGCCGCAAACTGCTGAGGCTGGGGCTTTTGCGGGGTTTCCGCAATCGCCTTCTCTTCAGGTTCGTCCGGCTTATCGCGGCCGCCGAACAGGAAATCGAGGTTGAGGATCGAATCCGGCGTCGGATTGGCCTCGCCTACCGTGGAGGCGTAATCGTCCGTGACCGCCTCATCCGCAGCATAGCGCTTGGACAGCGGCGTCGGCTCGATGATTTCGACCTTTTCGGGGGCCGGAGGCGTCGGCGGGCTGGCCGGAGCGGTCAGCGCAGGTTCGGCAATCGCGACTTCGGGCACGGGCAGAGCGGCCGCTTCGGCGGGCTTTTCCGGTGCGGGGGGCAGCTTTACGGTCACTTCCTGAGGGGCGGAAGGCGCGGGTTCCGGCGCTTTCACGGCCTCGACAACAGGCTTGGGCGCGGGCGGCGGCGGCGGCGGCGGTGCGGCCTTCACGACAGGCGCGGGTTTCGGGGCCGCAACAGGCTTCGGCGCGGCCGCAACAGGCGCGGGAGCCGCAGCTTTCGGCGCTTGCACCACGGGCGCTTGCAGGGGCGGCGGCGGGGCGGGCGGGGCCACACGTTGTGCGCAAGCTGCCGTTGTCAGGGCAAGACAAAACAGCGCCGCAATCGCCGGAGACCGTTGTAAACTCTGGAATTTCCGCATAAAAACCTCCGCTCAACCTTGGTATTTTTGTCACGTATATCATGGATGGTCGATAGTTACTCTGTTCTTATCGGACCAAATCACCTTACAACATCGTTTCCGGCGCTGATCTGAGGCGCTTTTCTTGAGCAAAAGCAAAAACGTGGCAAAATCACAACTCCGGCCCGGTTTAACGCTGGTTGCAACGCCCATAGGCAACGCGAGCGACATCACAATACGCGCTCTGGATGCATTACGCGACGCTGACGTGCTGGTCTGCGAGGACACA
Organism: uncultured Neomegalonema sp.; assembly: GCA_937944035.1. Taxonomy (GTDB): domain Bacteria; phylum Pseudomonadota; class Alphaproteobacteria; order Rhodobacterales; family Rhodobacteraceae; genus JAHDDY01. The sequence goes on from CALDZQ010000040.1 coordinate 9,330, forward strand.
CGCATGGCCCGCAGGTTGATGGATATGCATGGCATTACACTCGAAGGGCGACCCCTGATCGCTTATCACGACCATAATGCCGCCGCCACGATGCCAAAACTCCTCCATTTCCTCCACAAAGGAGTGACAATGGTGTACCTGTCCGATGCCGGCACGCCGTTGGTGGCCGATCCGGGTTACAAGTTGGCGCAGGAAGTTATCAGGGAGGGCATAAACCTGTCCTCCACACCCGGAGCGTGTGCGGCTGTTATGGCTCTCACCCTATCGGGGTTGCCGAGCGACCGTTTCATGTTCGCCGGATTTCCACCACCCAAGCGCGAAGCCCGCCGTACTTTCCTGTCCGGGTTCAGCGCCGTGCCGGGCACGATCATCTTCTACGAATCGCCTCGCCGTCTCGCCGGTTGCCTGACCGACATGGGAGAGGTTTTCGGCAATCGCGAGGCGGCGGTCGCCCGCGAATTGACAAAGATGTTCGAGGAGGTCCGGCGCGGCTCCCTCACCGATCTGGCCGCACATTACGCCGAAGCGGGCGCGCCGAAGGGCGAGATCGTCCTGCTGGTCGCCCCCCCCGCCCCCGCGCCCCCCGCGACGGAGGAGGTGATCGACACCGCCCTGCGCACCGCGCTTGCAACAATGTCCGTCAAAGACGCCGCCCGCGAAGTCGCCGCTACGCTGAACCTGCCCCGCAAACAGGTCTACGAGCGCGCGCTGGCGGTGCGGGAGGAGTAGCGGCCCCTCCCCTCCCCTGACATTCCCCGATACCGAAAAGCCGTTGTCATTCCGCGACTTGTTCGCGGAATCCATCGTCCCGCGAGCGCTGATCCATAGACCCCGCGAACAAGTCGCGGGGTGACACCCCACCCCTCTTCCCTTCCAACGTGTACGTGGTAAGGTTGCGTTAAGGATGGTTCGGAGGCCAAGAATGGAATTAAGTGACAAAATTGCAATCGCGGCGATTGTCGTTGCTGCACTTTGCGCATTCGCCGCAATATTCGCGACTTATCACACCGCATCCAAACAGAGAAAACAGACTGAATCGCTCGAAACTGAGAAAGCCAAACCCGCTTTTGAGCGCCAAAAACGCCAAGGCTGGCCTCTCGTCGATAACCTTCCGGACGCCCCCCGCCCCATCCTTGGCCGTGACGGAGAACTGGCCCGTTTGGCGGAGATGGTGGAGGATAGTCACGTCGCCGCCGTCACAGGCCACCGGAAGAATCAGGCCACCCTGCGCGGTCCCGGCGGCATCGGCAAAACCGAACTCGCCACCGAATACGCCCGCCGCAACAAGCAAACCTACAAAGGCGTCTGGAAAATCGAGGCGGAGAGTGAGACGGGCCTGCAATCCGGTCTCGCTGAACTCGGCGCAAAGCTGAACATCCCCAAATCCGAAAAACCCAAAGCCACCGCCATCGCCGTCCTCCACAATCTGCGAGACCGCGCTGAACCGTGGCTGATCCTGTTCGACAACGTCCCCGACTACAAAACGATCCAGCCCTATCTGGTATCGGGCGGC
>CALDZQ010000041.1 GCA_937944035.1 uncultured Neomegalonema sp.
TCACTGACCATCCCGACGGCTCGCCCTTTCACCTGCTCGCATGGCGGGACGCGGTGAATGAGGCGTTGGGCTATGACACGCCGTATCTGATCGCGATGGCGGGCGGGACGGTGGCCGGGGTGCTGCCGTTGGTGCATCTGAAGACGCGGTTGTTCGGCAACTCGCTGGTCTCGACCGGATTTTCGGTCGGCGGCGGGATATTGGCGGTTGATGACACGGTGGCGGATGTGCTGGCCAAGGCGGCGGTGGCGCTGGCGGGTGAGCGCAAGGTTCCTTGTCTGGAGCTGCGCGGTGAGACGGCGGCGTTCGAGGACTGGCCCACGAAATCGGGCACATATGCGGGCTTTGTGATGCCGCTGGAACCGGACAGCGACAAGCGGCTGGCCGCGATACCGCGCAAAAAGCGGGCGGATGTGCGCAAGGGTATCAAAGCGGCGCTGCCTGTGGATACCAATGCCTCCGTTGACACATTCTATGAGCTGTATGCGCGCAATCTTCATGCGCTGGGTACGCCGATCCTGCCGAAACGCTGGTATGCGGCGCTGAAAAAGCATTTCGGTGACGCCTGTGAGGTGACGACGGTGTCGTGGACAGAGGGGCCGGTGGTGGCGCTGATGAGCTTTTATTTCCGCGACACGGTCTATCCCTACTATGTCGGCGCATTGCCGGAAGCACGGGGATTGCGGGCGTTTGACCATGTGTACTGGGATCTGATGGAGCGCTCGGTCGAGCGCGGGGTTCGAGTGTTTGATTTCGGGCGCTCGAAGCCGGACACGGGGTCTTATGATTACAAGAAATACTGGGGGTTTGAGCCGAAACCGCTGGAATATCAGTATCATCTGGCCGATGGCGCGGCGATGCCGGATGTGAATCCGAACAACCCGAAATACGCGCGGTTTGTGAAGACGTGGAAAAAGCTGCCGTTTGCGGTCACAAAGCAGGTCGGGCCGTATCTGGCGAGGCAGTTGGGATGAGTAAGCCGAAGCTGCTGTTCCTGGCGCATCGCATCCCCTATCCGCCGAACAAAGGTGAGAAGCTGCGGGCGTATCATCTGATACGGGGGCTGGCGCGGGATTATGATATTTATCTCGGCGCGCCCGTGGATGATGCCGATGACTGGCAGCACCGCGATGCGCTGAACGGGCTGTGTGCGCAGACGTGCATTGTCGACGGGCGCGGGCGGTCGCGGCAGAAGTCGGCGGTGCAGGCGATTGCCAAGCGCGAACCTGTGTCGTTCAACTACTTCCGCCACCGCGAATTGATGGACTGGGTGAAGGCGAAGACGACGGCGCATTCGTTTGATGTGGTGTTTCTCTACTCATCCGGCACAGCGCCGTATCTGGATGCCATCGTCCAGCCCCCTGCCCGGCTGATCGTCGATTTCGTCGATGTGGATTCCGAGAAATGGCGGGTGCTGGGGCAGACGACGGGCGGTGTTATGGGCCGGGTCTATGCGCGTGAGGCATCCTTGCTGCGCGATGAGGAGCGGGCGTTGGCCAAACGGGCGGATGCGAGCCTGCTGGTGACGGAGAGTGAGACGGCGCTGTTTTCGCAGGTCACAGGCATCACTGACGGTGTGCAGGCGGTCGGCAACGGGGTTGAGCTGGCCCAGTGGGACGGCGCGCGCGCCCTGCCCTCGCCCTATGCCGGAGACGGGCGCAAGCGGCTGATCTTCACCGGGGCGATGGATTATGCGCCCAATGTCGAGGCGGTGAGCTGGTTTGCGGCGGAAGTGATGCCGAAGCTGCGGGCGCGGGAGCGGCCTGTGGATTTTATCATCGCAGGCTCGAACCCCACCAAAGCGGTGCAGGCCTTGGCGCGCAATGATGTGACCGTGACGGGGCGGGTGAAAGATATGCGGCCCTGGCTGGCCCATGCCGATCTGGCCGTGGCTCCGCTGCAACTGGCGCGCGGGGTGCAGAACAAGGTGCTGGAGGCGATGGCGGCGGGGGTTGCCCCGGTGGTGACGCAAGCGGCGCTGGAAGGGATTTCGGCGGTGGATCAGGAATCCGTGATCGTGGCGACGGATGGTGCAAGCTTTGCTTCAGCTATCGGAGCGTTGCTGGATGATCCGGCGCGGGCGGCGGCGGTTGGCGCGGCGGCGCGTGAGGTGATCGCGGCGCGCTATAGCTGGGACGCGCGGTTTGCGGAACTGGCAACGGTGATTGAAGGCGTGCGGCGGCGGGCGGCGGCTTGAATTGTTTACTCCACGCGGAGGCGGGGAACCCGGTATCGCGTAATTTGTGGGAGCGGGGCGTGGGATACGAGGCTGGATCATCCGTCTTCACGGATGATGACAGGACCTTCGGAACAAGTCCGACAATGACAGCAACGCGGATGGTGACGGTAAAATTGCTTTTGAGAGGCCAGAATGACCACGACGGAAGCCACTGATATTCCACGAACAACGGGGCGGCTTTGGCTTGCGCCGATGGTTCGGTTTTGGGCCTTGGTTGCCCTGCTGTGTGCGGTGCAGTTTGATGTGCTGCGCAGCATGGTCGATATTTGGTACAATACAACGACCTATAATCACGGCTTTCTCGTCCTGCCCGCGACGCTTTGGATGATCTGGCGGCGGCGTGAGGAAGTGCTGGCGCTGACGCGGGCGGCGGGGGCGATTGTGACGGCCCCGGCGGCGCTGCTGCCCCTTTGTGCGTTCGCGGCCATCGGGTTGCTCGGCGAGTTGGGCGGGGCGAATATCCTGCGCCATATCGGCTTTGTCGGCGCGTTGATGTGCCTGTTCCCGCTGGCATTGGGCTGGGAATTTGCGAAGCGGTTCGCCTTTCCGATCCTGTTCCTCGCGTTCATGGTTCCGGCGGGGGATTTTCTGATCCCCGTGCTGCAAGACCTGACCGCCGATGTGTCGGTCTGGATGATCCAGATGACGGGCGTTCCGGTGTATCGCGAAGGGATTATGATCGAACTGCCCTCCGGCCTGTGGGAAGTGGCCGAAGCCTGTGCGGGCATCCGGTTTCTGATCGCCAATATCTTTATCGCAGCCCTTTTTGCCTATTTCAGTTATGAAAAACTGTGGAAATGGGCGCTGTTCATGGTGCTGGCGGTGTTTATTCCGGTGATTGCCAACTGTTTCCGCGCCTATGGCATAATGATGCTGGCGCATATGACGGATAACGCGCTGGCGGTCGGGGTGGATCACCTTGTGTATGGCTGGGTGTTTTTCTCTGCCGTGATGCTGTTGATGTTGTGGGTTGGCGGGTTGTTTGCCGACCGTGTGATTACCGATCCGGCGGCGAAACCTGTTGAACCGCGTGAAGATGGCCGCGCGAATGGCGGTGCGGGGGTCGTGCTGGCCGGAGCGCTGGTGATGTCGGGCGCGCCCGCCTTTGCCGCGCTGACCGAGCCTGTCGCCGAGCCGCTGCCCGCCGCGATACTGGCCGATGCTGTGCCGCAGGGCTGGGAAGTCATCGCGGTGGACGGCGAGGCGGTGGATCACTGGACGCCGAAATTTGC